>CAKQBP010000173.1 GCA_934216375.1 uncultured Veillonella sp. | reverse complement strand
TGTTGTATCTATTGTTCTCATGTACACAGGACATGTCATTAATGATGTGTCTCGTTTATTTGTTGCCTTTGCTTATATATGTATGCTCGTATTTATCTTTAGTGAGCGTTTTATTGTAGGAAAATTACTTTCAAAAGCAGGATATTTAACAATTCCGATTCTTCTCGTTGGGGCGGGAAAGACAGCGGAACTTGTACAGAGATCATTAGAGCGTATGCCGATTACTACCTATAAGATTATTGGTTATGTAGATGATAATCCTAAATCATCCTCCATCGCTAAAGAATATCCATGCCTTGGGGCCTTTAAAGATGTAGAAAGAGTTATTAAAGATACAGGAGTTCAAACTGTACTTATTTGTGCTCCCGGACTTGAGTCTAAAAGATTAGTATCCTTGATTAATCAATTACAATTATTGGTAAAACGAGTAGCATTTGTACCTGAATTATTTGGTTTACCTACTAGTAATATCAGTGCTCGTGGCATGATGGAAGAACAAGCCGTCATATTGCGTGTACAAAATAACCTAGCGCGCAAGTCTAACCGTATTTTTAAACGTATTTTTGATATTGTAGCTACCGTATGTGGCGGTATTTTGATTTTACCGATTCTCGCTATCATTGCCATATTGATTTACTTGGACTCTCCAGGACCTATCGTATTTGGACATAAACGTGTTGGTCAAGGTGGGAAATCATTTTCTTGTTATAAATTCCGATCCATGGTGCCAAATGCACAAGAGGCTTTGGAGCAATATCTAAAAGATAACCCAGCTGCTCGTGAAGAATGGGAACGAGATTTTAAATTGAAAGATGATCCTCGCGTTACAAGAATTGGAAAATTCCTTCGAAAAACAAGTCTTGATGAATTGCCACAGTTATGGAATGTTCTAGTTGGAGACATGAGCCTCGTAGGGCCAAGACCTATTGTTCGAGATGAAATTGTGAAATATGGCGATTATATTAATGACTTTTACCTTGTACCACCAGGAATTACTGGTGTTTGGCAAGTCAGTGGTCGTAGTGATACCACCTATGAAGAACGGGTGTTAATGGACTCTTGGTATGTTCACAACTGGTCCGTGTGGATCGATATTGTATATCTGTTGAAAACTGTGTTGGCTGTTGCTAAATCGAAAGGGGCCTATTAACCGTTATTATGAGGGATACTAGTTTTGATATTATGAAGGGAATTGCAATTTTACTTGTTGTTTTGGGCCATTCTGTACCGGATCAAGCAAGTGCTAGTGGAATTGCTAGTTATCCTTTATATTTGATGCGAACGATAATTTATAGTTTCCATATGCCAGTTTTTTTCTTTGTGGCTGGTTATTTTATGCATATACCTTTGAAAGAGGGCTTTCAGAATTTTATAAAAGATAAAAGCATACGTTTGATGGTTCCATATTTTACAATTGGAATACTATATTTTCCTTTCAAATTAGCTTTATCAAAATTTGCAAATCAACAAATAAATGCACAGGATATATGGAAAATATTTATTGGTATTAATCCGGATGGAGAACTTTGGTTTTTATATTGTCTGTTCTTTATTTCAATCCTCATTGCCTTTTTTGTTAAGCGTGTAAATTTTGGTTTATTACTAATATCTTTTATTGTTGGAATCTTTTCTGATGTATTAAATATCTCCTCTGTATCTATGGTATCAAAGATATTGTATTTTCAGTTTTTCTATATCCTAGGCTTATATATAAAGAAATATATGCTATTAGATCATATGAAATCTACAGTGATAGCACTTATATCTATGGTGATTTTTATTGTAGGTAATTATGCATTACTTCATGATATGAATGCTTTTAAAATAGTTACTCTTATAACAGCGGTTTCGGGGATTACTATTGCACATTATATTGCTAATCAAATTCAATCTAAAGTTGGTCTATATAAAACACTTTTAGTTTTTTTAGGTACCGTTTCAATGGATATATATATCTTTAGTGATATTGTTAAAATCCCATTTAGAATTGTACTTTGGTCTAAGCTAGGATTGTATTATGAAGCCTTTATTGTTTGCTTCTTAGCATCTACAACTTTATCTATTTTGATAGGTTATATCTTAAGAAAAAATCATTATTCACGATTACTATGTCTTGGAATGAAAAAATAAGGATATATATATGAATAAAAAATTTGACTATTTAGTAGTTGGGGCGGGTCCATTTGGTGCAGTATTTGCCCATGAAGCGCACAAGCGTGGTAAATCCGTACTCGTCATCGACCGTCGTGATCATATAGCAGGTAATATGTATTGTGAAAGCAAAGATGATATCAATATTCACGTGTATGGCGCTCATATTTTCCATACGTCTTTGAAACATGTGTGGGATTATGTAAATCAATTTGCAGAGTTTAATCACTATGTAAATAGTCCTGTGGCAAATTATAAGGGAGAGATGTACAATTTACCGTTTAATATGAACACGTTTTCTAAAATGTGGAATATTCGAACTCCAAAAGAGGCACAAGATATTATTACTAAACAACGAGCTGCCATCTCAGGAGAACCTAAGAATTTGGAAGAGCAAGCCATCAGCCTCGTAGGTACTGATATTTACGAAAAGCTTATCAAAGGGTATACGGAAAAACAATGGGGCCGTAAATGTACAGAGCTACCAGCTTTTATCATTAAACGCTTGCCAGTGCGTTACACATACGATAATAACTATTTTAATGACCGCTTCCAAGGTATTCCTATGGGCGGTTATACCAAGATGATTGAACGCATGTTAGAAGGCATTGAAGTCCGTTTAGGTGTAGACTTCCTCAAACATCGGAACGAATATGAAACTTTGGCATATAAGATTATCTACACTGGCCCTATAGATGAATATTTTGGTTATTCTGAAGGGATATTAGAGTATCGTGGTCTTCACTTTGAAACTGAGCGTCTCGAAGAGGAAAATTATCAAGGTGTGGCTGTTGTGAACTATACGGAAGGAGAAATCCCGTATACTCGTATCATTGAACATAAGCATTTTGAGTTTGGCACACAGCCCGTTACGTATGTCACAAAAGAATATCCAAAGGACTGGAAAATCGGTGAAGAAGCGTATTATCCGGTAAATGATGTAAAGAACTTGGATCTATATGCTAAATATGTTAAAAAGGCTGAAACGATTCCCAATGTTATCTTTGGTGGTCGTTTAGGGGAATATAAATATTACGATATGGATAAGGTTATTGCTAGCGCTTTATTATTAGTAGAAAAAGAGTTAGCTTAAGTAAAAGCTTATATCGTAGGTAAATAGATTTGAAAGTCAATACTCATGTAGGAGAGTACTAGTGAATATTAAGATTTTAGTAGCTACCCATAAACAATATTGGATGCCAGAGGACTCCGTGTACATGCCGATTCATGTAGGTCGAGAAGGAAAGGAAGATATTGGTTATACAGGCGATCATACGGGAGATAATATTTCTTCAAAAAATGCAAATTACTGCGAATTGA
>CAKQBP010000172.1 GCA_934216375.1 uncultured Veillonella sp. | reverse complement strand
GATGCTGACGGCTGTTGCAAAGCTCGCTGCGATGTAATAAACCATTCGTTTTAAGCCCAAAGTCTACGAAAGCTCCAAAATCAACTACGTTATGAACGGTACCTTTTACAACGGTACCTACCTTGATATCTTCAAGGCTCACTACGTGTTTTCTGGTCAATGGAGCCGGTAAATCTTCACGAGGGTCGCGACCTGGTTTAGCAAGAGCCGCCAAGATATCTCGAACAGTTGGCACGCCCGCATCAAGCTTGGCAGCCATTTTGTCCGCATCTACAAGAGGTAATTTTACTTGCAACGCTTCTAATTGAGCTTTATCTTGTAAGTCTTTTAAGGTAAAGCCTAACTCACCAATGATGCGCTCTGCCAATTCATAAGACTCTGGATGGACGGATGTATTATCCAGTGGATTTTTACCATGTTGTAAGCGCAAGAAACCAGCACATTGTGTAAAGGCTGCAGGGCCTAAACGAGGCACTTTTAGCAATTCCTTACGGCTTTTAAACACACCATTCTCTTGACGATATGCAACAATATTTTTAGCCACCGCACTAGAAATACCAGCAACATGCTGCAAGATAGCTGGAGATGCAGTATTTAGCTCTACTCCAACGTGATTTACTACAGTTTCAACTACTTGATCCAAGGTATGAGTCAATTGTTTTTGGTTTACGTCATGTTGATATTGACCTACGCCAATAGATTTAGGATCGATTTTAACAGATTCAGCCAATGGGTCTTGCACACGGCGTGCAATAGATACAGCACCTCGAATAGTTACATCTAAATCTGGTAACTCATCGATAGCTAATTTAGATGCAGAGTATACAGATGCGCCTGCTTCATTAGTAATGATATAGTGGCAATCTAATTTTTCCTCTTCAATCATAGTAGATGCAAATTGCTCTGTTTCGTAGGATGCAGTACCATTACCAATGGACAAGAGCGTCACCTTAAATTTACGAATCTTATCAGCCAATACCTTTTGAGCTTCCTTGCGAAGCTTTTCACTATTTGTTAAGTAGTAAGCACCATAATCGAGCACATTGCCTTGTTGATCAATGATAGCCATCTTACAGCCGGTGCGGTAACCAGGGTCGAGACCCATGATAACATGCCCTGCTAGTGGCGGTTGTAACAATAGATTTTTAAGATTCACACCGAATACCTTGATAGCTTGCTCATCCGCATTTTCCGTCAATTCATTGCGGATTTCACGCTCTAAAGCTGGGAAAATAAGGCGTTTGTATGCATCAGCTACGGCGGCTGCTTTATAGTCTGCAAAGATAGACTTCGGATTTTTCTCTAACTTTTGAACCATATAAGCAACATAAGTATCACCTGGTACAGTTAGAGCTAGTTTTAAAGCACCTAATTTTTCGCCGCGATTTACCGCCAAGATACGGTGAGACGGCATTTGACGAACCGGTTCAGCATATTCTTCATATTGCAAGAACTGTTGTTGTACCTCTTCATCACCAGTCAACTCAGCTTGAATAAAGCCTTCGTTCCACATCTTTCTACGCAAGTAGGCCCGAAAGTCTGCACTATCGCTGACGATTTCCGCTACGATATCAGAAGCACCTTGAATCGCATCCTCTGGCGTAGGGACCTCTTCTGTTACGTATTCTTTTGCGATCTCTAACGGCTCCCCAGAGGTAACTGTATCATTGATAATCATATCAGCCAACGGCTCTAATCCCCGTTCTCGAGCAATCATGGCGCGCGTACGTTTCTTAGGACGGTATGGTAAATAGAAATCCTCTAATTCTTGAAGCTTTGTTGCCGCCTCTAAGGACTTCATCAACTCGTCGGTCATCTTTTCTTGTTCTGTAATAGAATCAATGATTTCTTGACGACGTGTTTCCAAGTTTCTTAAATATTTAATACGTTCTTCAATGGTGCGCAATTGCTCATCTTGCAATTCACCCGTTACTTCTTTACGATAACGCGCAATAAATGGTACCGTATTGCCTTCGTCCAATAATTCTACCGCAGCTTGCACCTGCTTTGGCTTAACATTTAATTCACTGCCGATGATGGCAAACATTCTTTCACTCATTTAGCTGCCTTTCTGCGATAGGTTACAAAACGATGAGGATATTTGTTCTTTTCATCCACCGCGCCATCTACTACGGACTCAATGGTGAAAGCCTCCTCAGAGAACTCAGGGAAAAACGCATCCCCGTCAAATTCGTGATCTACTTCAGTGATATACATAGTATCTACGTAAGGTAGAAAAGCCTCGTATACTTGAGCGCCACCAATAACGTAGGCCGCATCAAGAGCACGTGCTGCTTCAGTAGCCGCCTTAGGGCTATGGAAAACTCTAACACCTTCTGGCACATCAAAGCCTTTATCACGAGTAATTACCCAATGCTCACGATTTGGCAACAAGAACGGTAAGCTTTCAAAGGTCTTACGGCCCATGATGATAACATGGCCTGTTGTTTTTTCCTTAAAGAATTTCAAATCATTTGGCAAATGCCAAATCAAGGTATTATCTTTACCGATTACACGATTATGTGCTACGGCTACGATTAATGCTAACATACTGCCCTCTTTCGGTTAATACTATACGGCAACAGTCATGGATAATTTACCAAGATGCTCATAACCATCTAAAGTAACGTCCTCTGGTGTGAAGTCATAGAAGTCTTTTACCTCAGGATTCACAATAATTTTTGGAGCAGGCAACGCTTGATCGCGACGTGCTAATTGCTCACGCAATACATCTACATGATTTTCATAGATATGAGCATTGTTGATGACATGTGTAAATTTACCTGGTTTTAGACCGGTTACTTGAGCAATCATACATTGTAATGCCGCATATTGAGCTGTGTTAAAAGGAACACCTAGCCCCATGTCGCCACTGCGTTGTATGAGCATGCAGTTCAAGTAACCATCCCCTACATCCCATAAGGTTTCATACGCACATGGTTGCAACGCCATATCATCTAAATCTTCAATATTCCAAAGGGTTACAATCATTCGACGGCTATCAGGATCTTCTTTGATTGTTTTGATAAGCTTATCTAGTTGTTTGTACTTCGCAATTTGGTAACCGTATGCTTTACCGATAGTTCCATCTTCACGCATCCATTCATCCCACACATGCACATTCATTTCTTGTAATTTGCGTACGTCATTCGACTGCATTTGCCAAATCCACAATAATTCTTTTACAGCCGTTTTGAAAGCTACAAATTTTGTAGTCAAAATCGGGAATTCCTCTTGCAAGTCAAATTGCATGATTTGTTGAGGCAATTTGTACGTTGCGATTCCTGTACGGTTTTGACCATAAATGCCATGATCTAAAATATTTTCAATAATACCGAGGTATTCTGTATCTGCTAAGCTCATATATCCCCCTAAATCTATTTATAATAAGCAAAAAATACTAATGTATATCTTGCTAATCTTACTAAAATATATAGTACTATCATACTAAAAAATATATGGCACTACCATATAT
>CAKQBP010000171.1 GCA_934216375.1 uncultured Veillonella sp. | reverse complement strand
CCCTATTACAGGTGAAGAAATGCACTTTGAAGCACCGGTACCAGCTGACTTTGAGGCGTGCTTAGAATTTGCTAAGACCTACCGTGAAGATAAACGAAAATAGTCTAAATGTTTACATTGATTGTTTAAGTACTTATTTTTACTACTTATTTGGATATAGGGGCATAGAACAATCCTATGCTGTAAGGGCGTATATATGGAAAAGAAACGCTTACTAATGGATCAAGACGCTATAATGCGTGCGATTCGTCGTATTAGTCATGAAATTTTAGAACGCAATAAAGGTTTATCTAATGCGTTAATTGTAGGTATTGAACGGCGTGGTGTCATTTTGGCAAAACGTTTACAAGCGGAAATTGAGCGTATAGAAGGTATTCATATTGATTGTGAGTCTTTGAATGTTGCAGTGTATCGTGATGATCGTGATGCTCGTCCTAAAGAGGGGGAACCGTGTACGATTGATACAACGGAAAAGACAATTATTCTTGTAGATGATGTTTTGTATACTGGCCGTACCATCCGTGCTGCTTTAAATGCATTAATGACGGCTGGCAGACCAAGATCTATTCAATTGGCCGTCCTCGTCGATCGTGGTCATCGTGAATTGCCTATACGAGCGGACTATGTAGGTAAAAATATTCCTACATCACATCTTGAAAGTGTACGCGTTGCCGTCGCTGATCTGGATGGTGAAGAAGGGGTTACAATACAGGAATAATCTGTATTGTAACCCCTTCTTCTTTTTGAGTATTACTATATAATAAGATGATTAACTTAATAAAATTAAATTATTTGACTCTTATATTTATGTGCAGAATGTTTCTACCAGATTGTAGTTCTGCTTATTTTATGTATTGTGGCGTATAGGTGTAGTCCATATGACCCATTCGTTTAACTTCATTATGTAAGCATAAGGCCTGTATATCTGTAGCTAATGTATCGATTTGATGCATCGTTTGTCCCAACGTATTTAATTCATTAGGTGCTTTGGCCCATTTTTGAATAAGTGGTATTTCAAAATCATTTCGAAGCCATTGACGACCTCTATCGTTGAAGGCCAGTAAACGAGCATATTGTGGCGTTTCCTGCATAGCACTTTGTAGTAAATCTTTTTGTATTCTTAAGGTGAGATAGGCTCCCATTCGTTGTAAACGGGCATAGGTATAGCGCTTTGATTTTATTTGCTTCATAGCCAAGTTCCACGTAGGTTGTTGGGCCGCTTTGGACCATAAGTGTTCAATGCCTTCGTTGAACTCTCCAAAGCTTTCTAGCTCCTTAGTTGAAGTACGACGACTTAAGGTATGGACCATATCATAGTAGCGGTTATAGTTTACATAAGCACCATTAGAAATTATATTAGTCATATCGTCTGCAATAGTTTTAGGAACGATTGACTGAAGTTGTAATTCTATTTTACTATTTAGTGCATTTAATTTTGTTAATGCAGTTGCAGTTGAATTTGAATTTGTACGTGTACTTGTCGTTGTATCTATATCTGTAGAAGTGTAGATACTATTTTTATTACAATTGTTACTACCTGTAGCCATTTCTGTTATAAGTTTACGTAATGCTGTACCAGAAGGGAAATCTTTTGTAATATTCGCTTCGTGATGATCTGATGTGCGTAAGATTGGTATATATTTTAAGGAAGGATAATAGGTAAGTCCTGCCCGAATATATTCAAGTCCTAACAGTGCATTAGGGGTGTTGAGCATCTCTGTATTAAGGGCTTTACGGAAGGCAGAGCCATAGGACATGCCTTCGTTAATATAGGTCCGTAATACTGTTTGAGTACTTTCACAATCCATACGTTTAGCTATATCTACGAGTGTATCTAGATCAGCCGTTTCAGAACCAAAGGAGAGTGCATCGATATGTAAAGCTTTTACCATGCGAATAGCACCTGTTCCAAACAGTTGTGCACTACCCAAAGAATAGAGTGTAGGTAGCTCGATAACGATGTCTGCACCACCGAGAATAGCCCAACGAGCACGGTCAAATTTAGAAAAAATAGCAGGTTCTCCTCGTTGTACAAAGGAACCACTCATGATACAAATGCGCAGCGCTTCAGGATGCTCTTGTGCTAAGGTATGTAATTGATGAGCATGTCCATTGTGAAATGGATTGTATTCACAGATAATACCGATTGTTTTCATAGTGACTCCTTTCATTATTGTTAGTGTAACAAAGCGAAGAAATGCTGTAAACTACATTTCATGATATCCATATAAAAGGCTTGTTTATAGAAATGATGTTATGTGTAAATATTAAGCTTAGTATAGATTTTCTTGACACTATAGGCTATAATTAACTGTAAATGCTGAATTGATGTGAGGTATATGATGAAACAAAATTGGAAACGTACATTACAAGGGACTCTGCTCGGTGCTGTGCTGCTAGCAATGGCGGGATGTGGCTCAAATAATGTAATGGATACATATAGTTTTGGCCATCAAGTTATCCGTGTTGGTCAATCTGAGATTACCATTGCCTTGCCTTATGAAATGGGTAAAAGTACAAAAAATATGACTGATGATGGGTATCCAATTGATATTTATGGTTCCGTTACAGAACATATGGTGATTGAAGTTGAAGCATTGCGTGCTGGTGACAATAAACCATTGCCTACGGTTGATGAGTTTTTAAATCGCAGCAAGTCTGAATTCACGAAGATGGGCGCAACCATCAAGGAAGAATCTGTAGCTTTACAAGGTACATCTGCAAAGAAGCTTGATGTGACGTATACAACACAAGGGCAAACATTTAGATTTTCTCAATACGTATTCTTAGATCATGGCGTATTGTGGAATATAATCTACCAATATCCTGAAAAGGATCAGGTAGGTGCTGATATCAGCAAAGAAATTCAAAACAAGATTCAAGTTACACAACAGAAAGAGGGTTAATCGATGAACGTATTAGTAGTTAACTGCGGTAGTTCTTCTTTGAAATATCAATTACTTGATATGACAACTGAAACAGAATTGGCAAAAGGCCTTTTTGAAAAGATTGGTGATCAAGATGCTATCTTCACTCACAAACGTCCTAATGCAGATAAATTAGAACGCATTGAACCAATTTTGAACCATAAAGAAGCGCTTCGCATTTTGCTAGATATTTTAGTTGATGCTGAATTTGGTGTTATTTCTTCCATGGATGAAATCGATGCTGTAGGTCACCGTGTAGTACACGGCGGTGAAAAATTTGCTGATTCCGTATTGATTACTCCAGCAGTTATGGAAGCATTGGAAGAATGTGCTTCTCTTGCACCATTGCATAACCCACCAAACATTCAAGGTATTGAAGCTTGTGAAGCTATTATGCCAAATGTACCTCAAGTTGCTGTATTTGATACTGCATTCCATCAAACTATGCCAAAAGAAGCATATATGTATGCGCTTCCTTACTCTTATTATGAAGATTATGGTATTCGTCGTTACGGCTTCCATGGTACATCCCATAAATATGTAGCACAACGTTGTGCAGAATTAATG
>CAKQBP010000170.1 GCA_934216375.1 uncultured Veillonella sp. | reverse complement strand
GATTCTGTGATTAAAGCCTTAGAATCCTTTGATCAACAAGTTATTCTATTAGCTGGTGGTCATGATAAAATGACGCTTTTAGAAGACTTCATGGAGTTAGTTAAGGAGAAGACTAAAGCTGTTATTTTCATGGGGGAAGCAGCAGATCGTTTTGAGACGGCTGCAAAAGAGGCTGGTGTGAAGCCGATTTATCGTGCTTTATCCATGAAAGAAGCCGTAGAACAAGGCTATAAATTGGCAGAGACTGGCGATATTGTGCTATTATCTCCGGCTTGCTCAAGCTTTGATTGGTACAGCTGTTTTGAAGAGCGTGGAGATGACTTTAAACGTTGTGTTCATATGTTGCAAGAGGGAGGACACCATTAATGAAACGTGTTATTATTTCAGGTGGTGGCACTGGTGGACATATATATCCAGCAATAACTATATATAAGGAAATTATGAAACAAAACCCTGATGCAAAGGTGTTATATGTTGGTACCAAGCAAGGTCTCGAGGCTACATTAGTTCCTAAAGAGGGGATAGAGTTTACTACGATTCCTGTGCAAGGCTTGCAGCGTCAATTATCGTTAGGTACATTAGTTACATTAGGTAAAACTGCTTTAGGCATTGTAAAAGCTAATGCCATAGTTTGTAAGTTTAAACCTGATGTGGTTATTGGTACTGGTGGTTATGTATGTGGCCCTGTTCTCTTGGCTGCAGCATTACATAATATTCCTACTATAATTCAAGAACAGAATGTCATAGCAGGCATTACTAATAAAATTCTGAGTCGTTTTGTTGATGTGGTAGCCCTAGGCTATAAGGATGCAGAAGCATCGTTTTCTAAAGCAAAGCGCGTAGTCTATACAGGGAATCCTGTTCGTCCAGATGTGCTAGTTGATTCGAGAACAGCGGGACGTAACTATTTCAACTTAAGTGATGATACCTTTACAGTACTTATAGCTGGAGGTTCTCGAGGGGCGAGAACTATTAACAATGCTATGATAGATGTACATAAACACTTCCAAGGTGTGGAAGGTATTAAATTAATTCATATTACGGGAAACGGAGAATATGAATCTGTTTTATCTCAATTAGGTATTACCGCTGGGGATGGTTTAGGTAGTTCATCTTTGATTTTGCCGTATTTACATGATATGCCAAAAGCACTAGCAGCAGCCGATTTAGCAGTCTTTAGAGCTGGTGCTATAGGTCTTGCGGAATTAGCAGTTCGCGGTATTCCATCCGTATTGATACCGTATCCATATGCAGCGGAAGATCATCAAACCTATAATGCACGTATCTTTGTACAAGAAGGGGCGGCGCATATGATTGTAGATAAAATGTTGAGTGCTCACGATTTAATAGGGGAAATAGAGATGTTTATGGCCAACCGTGATTTGTTGGCACAAATGGGAGATCGAGCATTGCAATTGGGAAAACCGAATGCGGCTCATGATATTGCAAAATTAGCTTTATCTATTGCAAAGTAATAAGGAGAGGTTTTATGTTAGACGGTATTCACAAGATTCACCTTATCGGTATTGGTGGATCTGGTATGCGTGCGATAGCGAATATTTTGATTCAAAAAGGTTATGATGTATCCGGCTCAGATGTAGCTGAATCTGCAGTGATTTCTAAATTTAGAGATATGGGTGCCACAGTGCATATCGGTCATAATAAAGAATATGTAAATGGTGTTGATGCCATAGTTCGTTCTACAGCGATTCGTGAAGACAATCCTGAAATTGTTGCTGCTAAAGAGCAAGGGATTACCATTTTACACCGTTCTGATATTGTAAAGGCTGTGTTAGATGTGACAGATGGTATAGCAGTAGCTGGTGCGCATGGTAAAACATCTACAACCTCAATGATTGGACAAATTCTGGTGGAGGCTAATGCGGATCCTACGGTAATTATTGGTGGCGAAGTAGATTATCTTAAAGGTAGCAGTTGTCTTGGTAAAGGACATTTTTCCGTTGTAGAAGCGGATGAGAGCGATGGCTCATTTTTGAAATTGCGTCCACATACTATCGTTATAACTAATATTGAAGATGATCATATGGATCATTATAAAACTATGGATAACTTATTAAACGCTTTCTGTAAGTTCGTCGAAACGTTACCAGAAACGGGTAAGGCTATCGTATGTGGTGATAATGAAAATATTCGTTATGTTATGAGCCACGTAAAGCGTACTTTTATTACGTATGGGTTAGAGAATAATAATGATTATGTAGCAAAAAATATTCATTATGTCGACTCTTCCTTGGTATATGATGTATATCATAAAGGCATTAATATAAGCCGTATCAGCTTGCGCGTGCCAGGAGAGCATAATGTATTAAATTCCTTGGCAGCCTTTATTGTGGCTCATGAATGTTGCGGTGTAGAGAATCGCTTTATTACAAAAGCGTTAGGTAAATTTATCGGTGCAAAACGACGCTTTGAAACAAAAGGTCATGTTGCTGGCGTCTGGGTTGTCGATGATTATGCACATCATCCAACAGAAATTAAAGCGACCTTAAGAGCAGCAAAAGAACTTGAAAAACATCGCGTTATTTGTGTGTTTCAACCGCATCGGTATACACGTACAAGCTTGTTGAAAGATGAATTTGCCACTGCTTTTACCAGTGCTGATGAAATATATATGACAGATATTTACAGTTCTGGTGAAGATCCGATTGCAGGTATCGATGGACGTACTATTCCTGACGCTGTTGAAGCCGCTACACATAAGGTTGTACATTATGTACCATCTGTTGATGACATACCGGCTGTATTGGCAAAAATTGTGCGACCTAATGATCTGGTTATCACAATGGGTGCCGGTTCTATTAATCAATATGGACCTAAATTATTAGCTATATTGGAGGAAGGCTTACAATGAAAGATAGAAAAATAATCGTATTGATGGGTGGCCCTTCCAAAGAGGCTGAAGTATCTCGTCGTACTGGCGCTGCTATTGCGGAAGCACTCGAAAGTAAAGGGTATAATGCCCAAACATTAGAACTTAATCCTCGTACTGTTTTAAGAGACATTGAATCCTTAGGTGGAGAGATTGTATTTAATGCAATTCACGGTCGTTATGGTGAAGATGGTGCATTACAAGGCTTACTTGAAATGGCAGAAATTCCATATACTGGATCGGGCATCATGGCTCATGCGGTAGGAATGAATAAAAAAGTAAGCAAAGATGTTTTCAAAGGAGCTAATATTCCAACAGCTACTTCTGAATCCTTTAATGGTAATTTAGAATCTGCAGAAGATATTATAGGACATATTCGTAAACAGTTTACAATTCCTGTAGTGGTAAAATCTGCTACTCAAGGATCTAGTATTGGCGTTACCATTGTTCGTGATGAGGCACAATTGGAGGATGCTGTTACAGAGGCACTAAAATATGATCCGATTCTTGTAGTAGAGCAATTTCTTGATGGTCGTGAATTTACAGTATCCATTCTTGACGGCAAGGCATTGTCAGTAATTGAAATCCGTCCACATTCTGGTGAGTATGAC
>CAKQBP010000169.1 GCA_934216375.1 uncultured Veillonella sp. | reverse complement strand
AGCAAAATTCAATACTCCTTGATTACAAGTGTCGCAGGTATTGTGGTGGCTATCGTGTTAACGCCGAAATTACAAACAGTAGTACGTAGACTATTTACAAAAAATTAATGGAGAGAACAATTGTAGATTCTATATGAAAGTGACTTAATAATGGGTGTTATTAATAGATTACATCATAGTATACAGAGGTTTTTATGAAAGTTCTAAATTTAGATCACCTAGTTATCACAACTGCAGACTTGAAGCGATGTCTTTATTTTTACGGAGATATTCTTGGAATGAATATAGTAGAGCGGAATGGGAGATATGCCATATTTTTTGGCAATCAAAAGTTTAATATTCATACGAAACCCGCAGAATTTCTCCCTGCTGCAGAAAAACCTACGTATGGCAGTCTAGATATATGCCTTGTAGTTGAAGAGCCTATAGACGTTGTAAAATGTGATATAGAGGAAAAAGGATATCCCATAGAACTTGGTCCTGTAGCTCGTCATGGAGTGCGAGGGGAGATGAAAAGCATTTATTTAAGAGATCCTGATGGGAATTTAGTAGAACTTTGTCATTATAATCTGTAGCATTTCAAGTTAAGGTATATAAATCGTACCTTATTTTTTTGATAGTTAAAGAGCGCACATTAGCATAATTATATTAGCTAATGTGCGCTCTTTTATTACTTTTAGTGTATATCAATTGTTTAGTACATTAAAAATTACAAAGGTCATTTAGGTTTTCGGCCATGGTAGGGTGTGTGAAGATTTGATTTTTGAAATATGTATATGGAATGTTATTATCCATAGCCATTTTTATTAAGTTAATTAATTCTTCAGCACCTTGGGCATAGAGTGTAGCACCCAGAATTAAGTCGTTATCAGCATCCACAACAATTTTAAAGGCACCTTTTAAATAGTCGTTTACATGTGCTCTAGGCATGGTAGCTACGAGCATTTCCTTCGTTTTAACAGTATATCCTTGGTTGATTGCATCTTCTTCTGTAAGACCTACACGAGAAAGTGGAGGTGTTAAGAAAGTAGTATAAGGAATATTTTTACGATCTTTTAAGGTATATTGGGTGTTACCTGTAAGTGCGCCAAATACGATACGGAAGTCATCAAGAGATATATATGTGAATTGCGGTCCACCGTTTACATCACCGACTGCGTATACACCAGGGACGGAGCTTTCACAAGTATCATTAATTACAATAGCACCGCGTTCGTTAGTAGCGATGCCCGTATGTTCTAAACCGATATTAGCTGTATTGGCTTTGCGACCTGTAGCGTATAGAACAGCATCAAAAGTATAGTTTTGATTATTAGCGGTGATAACTGGTTTGCCGCCATCATTGGATACAGAGTTTAATGTCACATTATTAAGAATAGTAATGCCTTGTTCAGTTAAGTACTCTGTAGCTAGTTCTTGAACGATAGGTTCTTCGCGTTTTAAGATGCTAGATTCGATGTTGAATACGGTTACCTTAGCACCAAGTTTAGCATATAGACTTGCAAATTCAAGACCGATAGGACCAGCGCCGATAACGCCTAATGTACTTGGTTGAGTAGATAATTGTTGAATCTCAGTACTATTATAGAAACCTGTAGCTGTATCGATGCCAGAAATATTAGGTTTGATTGCTACAGCACCGGTGTTAATAACGATAGTGTCAGCAGATAATATAATCTTATCCTCGCCAGCTGTAACGGCAATTTCTTTATTGCTAATGAATGCACCATGCCCGGTATAGACATCGACATGTTTATTTGTATCTAACATATCGAAGTTTTTATTGCGTAAACGAGATGTAACAACCTCGCGTTGGTTTAATACTTGATCGTATGATAAGCCTTTTGATGCGGCAATAATCATCGTCTTAGTAGGGATACATGCAATATTAATACATGTACCACCGTACATCAGTGGATTTTCTTCAATCATGGCTACGGATTTGCCCATAGAGCCAAATTTTGCGGCTAAGGTTTTACCAGTCTTGCCAAAACCTAAGACGATAATGTCATATTGTTTGGTATTCATACAATACCTCCTATCTTTTATATTGAAAATATTAGATATTGATATTATAGCATATTATTATAGATATAAAAGTAGAAATCAGAATTAATTATCATTGATTATGAATTAAATTTGTTTTGAATGATTATGTTAAGGTAGTCAATTAGTTTATTGGTTTTTGGTTCATTTAAGGGAATGAGATAGCTTGTATATCTGTGATTTATATGTATTATAGTAATAAATTAAATGTGTTAAGTATTTCTACTTGACACATTTCTTTATGTACGGTAGTATATGTAAAGTAATATGACTTGACAGTGATGGAGGTGGCGAAATGGAAGAACGAGTACTCATAAGTTTGCTCTTAGATTTCTATGGGCCATTGTTGACGGACAAGCAACGCATGTCCTTACAACTTCACCACGAAGATGATATGTCCCTTGGCGAGATTGCTGAGGAATTAGGCGTATCACGACAGGCTGTACACGATAATTTACAGCGTGCTCGACACATTTTAAATGATTACGAATCTAAATTGCACTTGGTGGCACAATATGAACAACGGGAAGGCTTGCTTTCACAGTTGAAAGCAACCTTGCCTAAAGAGGTGTTGGCAGAAACTAAGGTGCAACAAGTATTGGCGCAAATGGAGGGATATTATGGCATTTGATAGCTTGTCAGAAAAACTGCAAGAAGCCTTTCAATCCTTAAAAGGGAAGGGCAAAATTACAGAAGATGATGTCAATCTTGCGTTGCGTCAGGTACGTACGGCGCTATTAGAAGCGGACGTTAACTTTATGGTAGCAAAGGACTTTGTTAAGTCCATTAAGGAAAAGGCCCTCGGTGAAGAGGTGTTCGGTTCCTTGAATCCAGCTCAAACGGTTATTAAAATCGTAAATGATGAGTTAACGGCTCTCTTAGGTGGTACGCAAAGTCGTATCATGATTTCCAGTAAGCCACCAACGATTATTATGCTCGTTGGTTTGCAAGGTGCTGGTAAAACTACAACAGCTGGTAAACTAGCTGTATACCTACGCAAACAAGGTAAGCGTCCGATGCTCGTAGCTGCCGACGTATATCGCCCAGCTGCGATTACTCAGTTGCAAGTAGTAGGTAAGCAAATTGATATTCCAGTATTTGCAGATGAAACACCGGGTGCGAATCCAGTAGATATTGCGCGTCGCGCCGTAGAGCAAAGCACACATATGCTGAAAGATGTTGTTATCATCGATACCGCAGGTCGTTTGGCTATAGACGAAGTCCTTATGGATGAATTGTCTAACATTAAAGCTGCTGTTCGCCCTCATGAAATTTTACTCGTTGTAGATTCCATGATCGGTCAAGATGCGGTAACAACAGCTCAAACCTTTAATGAAAAGCTAGGCGTTGATGGTGTTATCCTTACTAAACTCGATGGTGATGCGCGCGGTGGTGCCGCATTATCCATCAAAGCTGTAACAGGCTTGCCAATCAAGTTCACTGGTGTGAGCGAAAAAATG
>CAKQBP010000168.1 GCA_934216375.1 uncultured Veillonella sp. | reverse complement strand
TATATAGGATTGAGCCAATATACAAGAACGGAATCGGTATAGTATAGGCAATTATATCTAATGCTTCATC
Organism: uncultured Veillonella sp.; assembly: GCA_934216375.1. Classification (GTDB taxonomy): domain Bacteria; phylum Bacillota; class Negativicutes; order Veillonellales; family Veillonellaceae; genus Veillonella. The sequence continues at coordinate 3,449 of CAKQBP010000168.1, read as the reverse complement.
AATCATACCCCATCGATAAGTACGATTGAAAAACTTCGTAGCTAATAAACCACATAACTCAATGAGAACTTGAACGATAAAATACACCACAAATAAAAGTAATGCTTTTGCTAATCCATTATCTACATTAAAGCTAAATGGTGTATGAAGAAACGAAAATACCGTCCACCAAGCCCAACTATAAGCATGATACCCCATGCTTAGCGGTAAATCATCGTTAAACTTGGCATTCTTTAGTCGTCGCACCATAATTGGTATGACTAGCGACAAAACTGGAAACACTAAAATGGATAATGATAATGCCCCACTTAATGAAAGTACTGTTGTAATAGCACTTACAAAAAGTGAACAAATTAACGTAAATAGCCAAAAACTTTTATTCATTACAGCCTCCCACTAATCGAGTTAAGCCATAAGCTATAAGTAAGCTAAATGTAACACTTAAATACATAGCTAATAAAAAGGCTATATCACGACCTACTGTTGGCCATCCCCACAACATGGATAAATCAACACCTAAAAAAATACCTTTATAGCTGATACCATGAACGACAACCCAACTCACTACATAAGCAATGCGACTTATAAATTTACCATCATCAAAGGTACTGCTTTTAAATGATAAATAGGCCCAAGGCATACATAAGGATAACAATAAATACCATACTAGTGCTACGGTCGCACTCGATCCATTATGAATCATATATGCAATAATGGGGATTACCACAATAAATAGATTCAAATAGAAGGAGCGCTTACAAATATCTATCAAAATGTTCATATAAATCTCCTACGATATGTAATCTCCTTGTATTTTACAATAATCATAGATAAATGTCATCAAAAAAGAAAACCTCCATACAGGTAAATCAATACCTATATGGAGGTTCTTTGATTAAGCTACTACAGAATCAGCTGTTACATCAATTGTAGGAACAGTTTCCTTTGGTTCTTCTTTTTTCAACAATGGGGTCATGCTTTCTAAGCCGATACCCAATGTGAATAGATTATGCAACCATGCTGTTTGGCTTGGCGGCATAATACCGAGTACGCCACCACCTACAAGAGCACCATTAAAACCAACGATGCCATTGTAATTAGCTTTGATACGTTTCATCAATGCAATAGAAATGCGGCGCAAATCTACAAGAGCTTGTAGATTATCAGAAGAAATAGTAACATTAGCAATCTTTTGAGCGATTGGAGCGCCTTCATTCATAGCGATACCAACATGAGCTTCAGAAATTGCCGGGGAGTCATTGATACCGTCCCCTACCATCATAACAGTATAGCCATCAGCTTTAGCTTGTTTTACATAACTTGCTTTATCTTCTGGCAATACTTCTGCATGCACTTCATCAATACCAAGTTCATCAGCTACACGTTGTGCATTACGCTTAGAGTCACCAGTCATCATGACAACCTTTTTAATACCTAATGCATGCAAATCAGCTATAACTTGTTTTGCCTCTTCACGTACAGGGTCTTTAATGCAAATAACCGCTGCTAATGTACCACCAATAGCGAGGTAAATATGTGAAGATGTATTTGGTAAATTATTGAATTTTTCTTGTTCATCAGCAGGAATCTTTGTTTTTTCATCATCAAAGATATAATGAGCACTACCAATGCGTACACGATAGCGACCAACCTTAGATGCAATACCATGAGCCACAACGTATTCTACGTCAGAGTGCATTTCCTTGTGAGGTAATGCATGATCCTTAGCAGCGCGTACAATTGCTTTTGCCATGGAGTGAGGGAAATGTTCCTCAATACATGCAGCTAATTTCAACATTTCATCTGCATCATGACCGTTGAACGGAATGATTTGTTCAAACTCAGGTTCTGCTTTTGTAAGAGTACCAGTTTTATCGAACACAATCATATCTGCTTGTGCAATTTGTTCTAAGAACTTACCACCTTTAACAGTGATACCGCGTTTAGATGCTTCTTGCATAGCGGAAAGTACTGCCAATGGAATGGATAATTTTAGAGCACAAGAGAAGTCAACCATAACGAAAGACAATGCTTTCATCACATTTCGAGTCAACAAATATGTTAAACCAGCACCGATAAAGCTAATAGGCACTAATTTATCAGCCATGCGGTATGCTTGTTGTTCCATACCGGATTTCATTTGTTCAGACTCTTCGATTAGGTTAACGATTTTTTCGTAACGAGAAGATTTAGATGTGCTACGTACTTCTACAATAGCTTTACCATCTTCAACAACAGTACCAGCATAAACAGAAGTATCTTTATCACGACGAACTGCTTCTGGTTCACCAGTCATGGAGCTTTCATTTACAAGAACAACACCATCGATTACAGTGCCATCCAATGGAATTACTTCACCTTGACGAATGATAATTTGATCACCAGCTACAACCTCGTTAACAGGTTTGCTTACCTCAATATCATCCACCAATACCCATACTTTATCTACGTTCAAGGACATGCTTTGAGCGAGATTCAATACGGATTTACGGTGAGTCCATTCTTCTAAGATATCACCAATACCTAATAGGTACATAACAGCACCAGCTGTAGGATAATCTTTTTGAAGTAAAGCTGCACCAATAGCAACACCATCGAGAACCTCTACGGTTAACTTACGTTGCCACAATGTTTTAATCGCTTTGCCGATAAATTTAATCCCGTCAAACCATGCCCATGCTGCCGCAATCGGTGCAGGAAGCACTGCTTTTTTACCTAAGTAAAGTGCAGTGCGGTTGATCATCATTTCACGATATTTTTTATTTACCAAGCGCGGAGAGTATTCATTCAAAGCAGGAGCTTCGGACAAATCTAAATCGCGTAGACCTAACACCGCATCACGTACAGATTCAGAATCGCCAGTATGTTTAATGGCGATCTGACTGCTACGTGTATAGAAGGTTACGTCTAAAATTGCATCATTAAGTAATAATGTATCCTCTACATAAGCAGCTTCAGCTTCTGTAAAGCGATGACCTGTTACCTTAACATGCAAGCGATTTCTGAGTTTTCGTACAACAGAAAATTGTAACATAGTTAAATCCTCAATTATTTGTTTTCTTCAAAGATTTCTTCGTTGCGTGCTTCGTTGATTTCTTGAGCTTCTGCCAATACATCAGATGCGGATGCTTGTACTTTTTCAGCTGTTTCTAATACAGTTTCTTTAGCGCGAAGACCAGCTGCTACGATACCAGCATATACTTTTTTAGCGTCTTTAGAAGTTAACACTTTAAGACCTACAGTACCCAATGCAAGACCTGCTGCGAATAAGTTAGCGTTTTTAAGATTTTTTGGATCGATGTTGAACATGATAATATTCCTTTCTACTAAATATGATAAAAAATTTAATTACTATATTTGAAAAGAAGAGCCATAATAGAAACTCCTCTTCTCTTCCAAAAACTTGAGTGTTGTTCTGATTACTTATCAGCACGTTTAATGCCTAAGGC
>CAKQBP010000167.1 GCA_934216375.1 uncultured Veillonella sp. | reverse complement strand
GATTATTCTTCATTTCAATAGCAATAAGAGACATATTAATAGCCGTTGGAACGCTATAGGTTATAATGATAGTTTGTGCCGCTATTGGATGCATAGGTCCATAGAACATAATGAATAATATAGTAATACCAGCGGCTATGAGTGGGCTCACAATGAGTCGTAAGGTCGTTGCAAGCATGACATCCATCTTGAAAAAGTTTAGAGGTGTTCTATTAATCTGTACACCTAAGGCAATCATGGCAACGCCAACGAAGGCGTTGGCAAAGATGTTGAGTGGTGCAAAGAAGAAGAGCCCGTGTAAATCAAAGGGCAATAGCTGGCAAAGTAGTGCCAGTGGGATGGCATATACCATAGGCATGTGGAATACGACTTTTAGTGCATCCCGTGGTGTTAGTCGTCCAGCTCCAGCTTGGTAGAAACCGTAGGTATTACTGCTGATAGTTTGTATGATCATGATAGATACAACACTCACTAAACCTAGATTAGCATAGGGGGTAGCACCATCGATGACGTATGGAATATTAGTAAATACAAAGATAGCAAGGGCGACACCCATATTCCCAACATTATTAAACATAACGCAGTTTTTTAAGGTTGCAATCTTGGCCAGATCATATCCTTGCATCTTACCTACCACATCTGAAAGGATGGAGTTTAGTATGAGTACACAGAGCGCACAGAATACAATTTCCAAAGTACCTGAGTTAAGTTTAGCTTCATACATAGCTCGAAATATAAAGGTAGGTAACAATATATAAAAGTTTAGTTTACTCAGCGTATATAGATCGAGTTTAAATCTTCTATCTAATATAAATCCCACTCCTATAAGTACTAAGATAGGGACCATAGAATTCATAAAAATATGGCCTACTAATTCGAATAGATTCATCATCTCACCTAGAGTTTTTCTTTAATATAGTAGTTAATATATAAGGCATAGTTTTAATGTATTGTATAACTATATGTTGTAAATATACAGTTGTTTTATATAAGTTGTAAGTAAATAAGTTTTCTAAAATATTTTTATTCTTTATAGTATTATCATATCATAGTCTCTATTGTTTGGGGCTTAAAAATTTATCGATTATGATTACTTATCATAATCATCAGAAATATCTATGCAGAATATGATTTTAGTATACAATTTCAACCATCGATTTATAGTATAATATGAATATATTGTATATTTCAGTTTGTTAGTACACGAAGTGTCTCTAGGTATTACCATGGTTTTTACAGTATGGCGTTTTAAGGGATGCACAGGAGGAATTATGAAACGAATTTTATTAGTATTAATGAGCGTTTTCATGCTTGCTTTTTTAGTAGGTTGTGGTAATGATGCAAGTAAACCAACTGAGTCAGCTAAACCAAACACATCTGAAAAGATTACTGTACAAGCTGCAGCAAGCCTTAAAGGTGCTCTTACAGAATTGGCTGATGCTTACAAAAAAAGCCATAACTTAGCGGATGATCAAATCGCTATTAACTTCGCTGGTTCTGGTACATTACGTCAACAAATCGAACAAGGTGCACCAGCTAGTTTATTTATTTCTGCTGACGAGAAAAATATGAAAATGTTACAAGAAAAAGATTTGGTAACTGATGTAAAACCATTCGTAACTAATGAACTCGTTCTCGTAGTTCCAAAAGGTCAACCTAAGGTTGAGCTAAATCAAATCGCTACAGTAAAGCGTATCGTATTGGGCAATCCTGAAACAGTACCAGCTGGTAACTATGGTAAACAAGTATTAACAAAACTAGGCGTTTGGGAACAGGTAGAACCTAATGTAGTATACGCTAAAGATGTAAAAGCTGTAACAGCTTCCATTAGCCAAGGTGCTGGAGATGCTGGTTTCATCTATAAAACTGATGCTATCGCAGCGGGTGATGCAGTTGAAATTTCTGCAGTAACACCGGCTGATTCCCATGATCCAGTTATCTATCCAATCGGTATTATCAAAAAATATGACAACGCATTGGCAAAAGACTTTTACCAATACGTAATGAGCCCAGAAGGCCAAAAAGTATTAGAAAAATACGGTTTCTCTACTTCTAAATAAGAGTAAAGCGCTAGCTTTCAGGGCTAGCGTTTTCTTATGATACAATAGAGATATTATTGATATTACTAATCTTATGATTGCTCACTGTATGCTTTTTCTTTTTACTCATTTGTAGTGATGAGTGATTAATAATCTAGCATATGATTTTGGGCATATAATTTGTTTGAAAAGTATTTTTGAATTAATGGATATAGCACATACTTTAGCGTTGTTGTGTATAGAAAGGGGGCGTGACATGAGTCCATTATGGCTGTCGCTATGGGTGGCAAGCATCGCTCTTATTATAGTTATTTTAAGTGGCTTAGCGACTTGTTACTGGATGAACCGTTGCAAGTGGGGTGGTATTGCCATTCTTGATGCACTTATTACCATGCCACTTGTACTGCCTCCGGTAGTCGTTGGTTTTGCGTTACTTATGGTATTTACTCCAGGTTATGCGTTTGGTGCTTGGCTTGAAGCTCATGGTATGAGTGTTGTTTTTGCTGCATCCGGTGCCGTGATAGCCTCCTCTGTAATTGCATTCCCGCTGTTTTATCAAACGGTGCGTTCCGCATTGCAATCCGTCGATCATAATATGGAGGACGTAGCGCGTACATTAGGTGCTTCAGAGTTACGTATCTTCTTTACTATCTCCGTACCACTCGCTTGGAAAGGTATTCTGACGGGCAGTATTTTAGCCTTCTGTCGTGCTATGGGCGAGTTCGGTGCCACCATTTTGATTGCAGGCAATATTCCAAAGGTAACGCGCACCATGCCACTTGCTATCTACTCTTACGTAGAGGCAGGGCAGTACATGGATGCTTTTGAATTAGTTATCTATATTTGTGTGCTTACATTGGCATTGTTGAGTGGGATTCACCTCATCACAAAGGGGTCCTTGTTCCGTCATATTGATAATAATTAGGAGGTCCGATGATTACATTTTCCTTTACCGTAGCTAGACCTTCTGTGACTGTGAAAGCCAATGGGGTACTTCCTTCTGGTATTACCGTTTTGACAGGTCAATCCGGCAGTGGTAAAAGTACTTTCATTAAATGCATTGCAGGACTTGTAAAACCCACTACAGGTAGTATTCGCTGTAATAAAACAACGTGGGTGGATCGAGATAATAAGATTTGGGTTCCCGCTCAAAAACGTCAGGTAGGCTATATGCCACAAGGCAATATCGTATTTCCGCATTTGTCTGTGGAACATAATATTACCTATAGCAAACGAGGCACACCTAATATGTGCAATAGTTTATTGCAGCGTTTAGACCTTGAGAAATATCGCAAAACGAAGGCAGGAAGCTTGTCAGGTGGTGAGCAACAACGTGTTGCATTGGGACGTGCCCTCTACTCTAAACCCACTATATTGCTTCTCGATGAGCCTTTATCTGCTTTAGATTGGAACTTACGAAAACATGTGCGTGAAGATTTGGTGTCCATTATTCGCGAGTGGGATGTACCCTGTGTATGGG
>CAKQBP010000166.1 GCA_934216375.1 uncultured Veillonella sp. | reverse complement strand
ACATGTGTACTGTCGGTGCATAGCCGAACCCTTGTACATCTTCTGGAATATCAAAAACAACTTTACTCTTATTATTGCTCACATGAGTTGCCACTAATTGAGCAATGCTTGCAATAGAACGAGTCTCTTCATCATGACATATATTATAGGCCTCGCCAGCTTCGCCCGCCTTCATAAGGGCTAAAATACCAGTTAATACATCGGTAATGTAGCAATAGTTCGACATAGAATCGCCTTTTGTGTGAAGAACAATATTTTCATGTTTAAGAGCACTCTTGGTAAACTGCATGAATACACGGTTATCTGATACCGGAACACCAGGTCCAAAGGTTTGAGCTAGTCTAGCTATTACAGCAGGCACGCCATATTCCACAGCATAGGACTTGCAATAACATTCACATAGTCTCTTACTTTCAGAATAAGAACTACGAATATTTAGATGATCAAGATACCCTAATCGGTCTTCAGTCATAACTTGACCAGACTCATAAGGTACACCATATTGTTCCATACTAGATAAATAAACTACTTTTTTTACCTTTTTTCGACGGCCTAACTCAAGCATGGCCTCCGTACCATAAATAGAGGTACGGATAGTTTCTACAGGATGTTCTACAAAAAACTTGGACTGTGTTGGTGCAGCTCCATGCAAAATATAATCACATGGCACATCAATAGATTCTAATGAGCCATCTACTAGGGTTAACGACTTATTGTCTAAATACTCACCGAGAATGGTTTTTGCCTTTTCATGGCTTCGCACATGACCAATCACTTTTAAATCCAGGTCATGAGTCTCATTGGCAAGTATAAGTAATTTTATAAACATCGATCCAATAAGCCCCGTTGCACCTGTTATAAGAATGCGTTGATGACGGAGGAAATGAAAGTATTTTTTTTCATGTACTAAAGCCGTTAACTCACGTTGAATAACGGAATTACTCATCTTCTAATCCTCCTAGTTCACGGTTTTTAATAATACCCGTAAACATATAATAATCAGACGGTGTTGTAATTTTTATATTTTCAGGTTCCCCTAACACAGGATATAAAGTATAACCATAGTGCATCATCATCGATGCGGAATCAATAAAGTCATGAATACCCTCATCTTTTGCACGATTATGAACTGATATAATATCATCTAATCTAAAGCTCTGTGGAGCTTTAGCCATAAGACATTCATTACGATTTAAAATGTGCTTAATAGAACCATTTTGGGTAACCATAACCGTTTCGATAGCTGGAGTAACAGTAATGGCAGACCCCTTTGATTCTACAGATTCAATGTTTCTCTCTATAGTAGAATTATCTACAAGTGGACGAACCCCATCATGAATCAATACAGTCACCGCGTCATCAGGAAATAAACGCTTAGCCTCTACTAGCCCATTATATTGGGATTCCAAAGCACTTTCACCACCAGGCACAATGGATAATACCTTTTGTAGCCCCGCCTTTTCTATGAGTTGTTTAGTATGATCAATCCATTCTACTTTACAGGCAAGAACAATCCCATCAATAGTCTTCGTTTGTTCAAATACATCTAAGGTTTGAATCAAAATCGGTCTACCGTTCCATTCTAAAAATTGTTTTGGCGTCTTACTGTTTTTCATACGAGCACCTACGCCACCCGCAAAGATTACTGCTATTCGTTTCATAGGCCCTCCTTATGGTTGAGCTTCTTTCTTAGCATAATGTATGCCTTTATACTCCTTGTAAGGTGTGTGTAAATCAGCAAACACTGCATCATGTTTTGCCACACGTTGCTCTACAGGTGGTAATTGCATATAGTCGCCCCAAATGAGACGCAAATATCTCTCATACCCTTTCATAACAGGTATTTGATGACCTTCAAAATCTTTATATACAACAGAAGCAAAGTCCTCTCTAGGATGACGTAGCTTCATACCTTTTAAGCTACCGATTAACTCCGTACACTCATCACTCGTATCAAAGTCGTATTGAGTCATTCTCTTTTCTGCAAATCGCCAAATATGATAGCGTATAGATTGACTGGAAAAGATTTTATAACTAGAGCCAGCTAAAGCGCGGTATGTAGGCCCTTTGTTATCTGGTAAACGCTGTGCATTAAAAAGTGCAAACGTCATGGCCCACATCAACTGCAATACACGATTAATTTTGCCTGATGCACAGCCATCGATAGGCATAATTTCAAGTGCTAAACCATGACAAACATCTTCATGCATACTATGACGATTGATAAAGGTCGTATGATTATCTCTAATAGATGCTCCTGCATCATGATAGATGTGATTTCGATCGGTACGACAATACGTAAATCGTTCAGTATCAGCATATTTTGGCCACAATTCAGCTAACTTTTCATAATCTGGGCGAGGCATGAAAAGATCTAAATCATCATCCCAAGGGATAAAGCCCTTATGACGTATAGCCCCAATGAGACCACCGCCGCAAAGATAAAAGCGCAAATTATGTTTATCACAGAACTCTTTAAAGTACAATAACATATTCAGCTCTTTTTCTTGTATTTCCTTTGTCATAGATGTACTCATAGGGACCTCTTTCAACGTAATACAGCTAAAACTGTATCAATCATCGTTTTTATATCTTGTAAAAAAGAAAACTCCTTAATACTCCTTAAATTCCAAGCCATCTTGCCTGGTAAAACCTCATTTATATAGACTTCATCAACATTCTGAGCATTTTGTAAAAGTTGATCTTCATCTTTATAAGTAATACTAGCAACACTGGTAACACCAGCAGGTAATAATAAGGTAGCTTTCATTTCATCTGTATAAGCGGCCACATAACGTGGAACCTCAGGTCTTGTACCGACAAAGCTCATATCTCCTAAAAAGATATTAATAAGCTGAGGCAATTCATCGAGACGACAGCTGCGAAGCATATTGCCTACCTTCGTAACGCGCATATCATTTTGTGATGTTACTTGAGCACCAAGGGATTCCGCATTTTTTACCATAGTACGGAATTTATAGATATCAAAGGTACGACCGTACTGTGTCACTCGAGTTTGACGAAAAAAAACCTCTCCCTCACTATCTCTTTTAATCATGATGGCTAACACAAGAAATACAGGGCTCAATGTAATGAGCATACCTGCCGCCACGACACGGTCAAAAATGCTTTTACAAAGAAGGCTTGTACGTCTTTGATTTAATATTTCAAAATAAGGACGAACCGCTTCACACTGTAGCTCTTGTGGTAGATCATGAAATTTTTTTACTAACATTCGGTAATAATCCTTTTAAACTGTTCAATGATATATTGCACCTCATCGTCTGTAAGGAGCGTATGAAGTGGCAATGTAATTTCATTCTTAAACTGGTCATAAGCATTTGGATAGTCATCGATTGTAAAGCCTAAGTTTTTGTAAGCCGTATGCATTGGAATTGGCTTATAATGGACATTCGTCGCAATGCCAGCCTCAGCCATAGCTTCAATAACCTTGTTGCGGTATTGCGTATCACGGCCATCTAAACGGACTAAATACAAGTGACCACTACTTTCATACTTCTCTGTATAATGACTCAACAATGTA
>CAKQBP010000165.1 GCA_934216375.1 uncultured Veillonella sp. | reverse complement strand
TGGCATTGATTCTGGCGCTTTTGGGGTTAGAAATAACGTAGCGCAAGCAAATACATATGTACTGGGCAGTAATGTGACGTCAACACAAGGAAATAGTGTTCTCTTAGGCAATGCATCTACCGATAGAGCTGCCACAACAGAAACACAAGCTAATATAAATGGTATTAACTATTCCGGCTTTGCTGGGGTAGGGTCAGCTCGTAACGGCGTTACGAGTGTTGGTGCATCTGGTAAAGAACGTCAGGTGATTAATGTAGCATCTGGGAAAGTATCTTCTGATAGCACGGATGCTATAAATGGTAGTCAATTATATGCAGTAGCAAATACAGTGGGCGGAATTCTTAATAATCACAATACATTAATTCAAAATAATATTAATGAAATCGATAAAAATAAAGAAAAAATTGCCGATAATGAACGAAAATTAAAAGATCATACAGATGTCTTACAAAAACATGAAGATATTTTAAATGGACATAGTCAAGAATTAGAAAAACATAATAAATTAATTGTAAATCATGATAATCAAATTACTCGTTTAACTAAAGAAAATCTTCGTCAAGATGCTGATTTACTTCGTCATGAAGATCAAATTCAAAATCATGACATTCAATTAAAAAATCAAACTGAACGTATGAATAATCAAGAAAAACGTATTGACAATCAAGATAAGCGTTTAGATTATTTAGATAATCGTGTAGATAATCATGATGCTCGAATTGAAAATCATAGTGAGCGTATCGAAAGTCATGAACGTCGTATTGAATATAATAAGACTTTAGCCACAGAAGCATTAAAAGAAGCTAAAAAACATACTAGCATTTCTGCAGGTAATAATGTAACTGTAACTACAAGCACAAATGCTGCTGGTGGTACTGATTACAAAGTATCTGTAGATAAAGTTAAATTTGGTAATGTTTCTTTGGACAATAAAGGTCTAAATAATGGTGGCAATAAAATCACTAATGTAGCCGATGGTGAAGTATCCGCTACATCTAAAGATGCCGTTAACGGTAGCCAATTGTATCAAGCTACTAGCGGTATTAGTAATGGTGTGAACCTATTAAATAGCAAAATAGGAAAAGTTGGTGCTGGTGCGGCTGCATTAGCGGCTATTCATCCATTGGATTTTGATCCTGATGATAAATGGAATTTTGCGGCTGGTTACGGTAACTATGCCGGTGAAAATGCGATGGCATTAGGTGCTTTCTACAGACCAAATGAAGACACTATGTTCAGCGTAGCTGGATCCATGGGTAACGGTGAAAACATGGTCAATGCCGGCGTTTCATTGAAATTAGGTCAAAAAAATGGTGTATCTACATCTAGAGTAGCTTTGGCTAAAGAGGTTCAAGACTTAAAGGCCATTGTAAAAGCCCAAAATGTAGAGATTCAACAAATGAAGGCATCCATGGGAATGGCTCCTCAGTATGAAATGAAAGATGTGAACTTCCCTGATGTACCAGCTAATCACTGGGCTTATGAATATGTAAAAGACTTGGCTGATAAAGGTCTTGTTGAAGGCTATCCTGATGGCGAATTTAAAGGCGATCGCGCAATGACTCGTTATGAATATGCTGCGATTATTTACCGTGCTTTACAATTGGGTGCTCCAATTGATGGCAAAATGGGACGTGCAATTAACGAATTTAATCCTGAATTGGCTCGTCTTCGTGACTTGGATCGCACTCGTGTAGATCGAATCTCGGGTAAAGACAATGACCGTCATAAGGTAGAACGACTTCGTGTAAACAATAAAGACAATAAGCAAACTAATGATTACAGAGATGTTTACGGCAGTCATATCGAGAGTAATGCGAAGTAATTACTTGTCTTGAAATAACCTTTTAAACTAAAAGGAAGACAACAAAAAAGTTCTTTTATAAACTAAAGAAAAAACAAAAGAGGCTGTGATAAACAGCCTCTTTTCATCTAGCGGATAGTTGATTTAATAACAATCTGTACTTTCAGAAATCAGAAATTATGTTCCTTTTCTGGAGTGCAGATTATAGTCAACTATCCGCTATTTTATTATTTTGTTCAATTAATTACATTATTGATGGCGTTATTAAAATGATTTTTTGCCTAGTGTAGGGTGGCTACAACGTTTTAGCGTTAGGGTATCAATCATATGGACGGCTTCGTCCAATGTAATATCTTCGCGCTTCGTTGGTGTTTCTAGGACAGCTAACGGATGATCCGTGCCTACCTCACCAGAAGGCAAGTATATATATTCTTGGTTGACGGCGTCACCAAAGATATAGCCGGCTTGTAAATGTTCTTTGTGAATGCGACTCATGGTCTCTCCTTAAATAATTTGCTTTAGCATGAAGTCTAGATAGTCTGCAGATACTAACTCTAGTTTTGTCGTACCAAATTCCTTTGGAATCCGGTTAAAGGAAATTTGATCGTGTAAGTGGCCAAAAATGCAGATATCTACCTTATATTGCTTCATGAGGTCCGTAAATCCCGAAGGGGCGTTGGACTCGTTGAATGGAGGGTAGTGTAGCAACAATAATTTGGTTACTGGAATATTCTCTATATCTATAATTAAATTAGATGTTGTAATTGAATCAGATGTTGATGAATAGGCCTTTTTAGAACAGGTCACATCTGTGACCTTTGTTTCCTCCTTAAGTTCTTCAAGCATATTATGTATAGCCTTATCTATTTCTTGAAGTGCCGCTTCAGTACGCATCACTTCTCTATCGTAAATGGATTGGTCCGTTTCTGGGGAGAAGTGGGAGTCTCCAGGACAGAGGTAGGCACGCGTTCCTCCGAATGCAATAAGGCGCGGACCTTCTTCGGTTTGGATGAGTTCTGCGGTGCCGTGACCTTGTATAAAGGTAATAGCATCACCCATGAGATTGTGCATCTTGTTTGCTGATGCCCACCAATAATCATGATTGCCGCGAATCATATATTTTTTACCAGGCATGGATGCGATTTCTTGTAAATCATAAGCAGCGTCTTCGAGGCGGAGAGCCCAGCTCATATCACCTACGAGAAAAACGATGTCTTCATCTGTTACATTGGCATTCCAATGCTCTTTGATGCGGGCCCAGTGATCATTCCAGTGAGGGCCAAAAATATCCATCGGCTTTGTGGGAGGATTGCCAGATAGATGGAGGTCGCCGATGGCAAATACTTTCATAAAAATCCTTTCAAATATGTATGGTTAAACCATATATAAAATTATATATCAAATTATGTACGGTATATGGTTAGAGCTATTTAGTAGCTTGAAAATAAGGCGTAATATCGTGCTTGATTTTAGCAGCTCGTCCCTCATCGCAAGTTTGAGGAATTTTGTATCCTACATAGAGGGGCGTCGTTACATAACGCGCCACTACTTTGATGTAATCATAGCCGTCCTCAAGATTATATACGAAGTAATTATAGGACTGGCTAAAGTTTGCTACACTATGCAATACATAGCGCAAAATTTGTTGTAGTCGAAGGGCTATAGCACGAACCGGCGCATCTGGTTTGAAGCGAATATTGTACTCAAAGAACCCGATAATCGGATGGGTAGACAAGGTGATACGCACATCTTGATCCTCATGCAA
>CAKQBP010000164.1 GCA_934216375.1 uncultured Veillonella sp. | reverse complement strand
TAAACTCAACTCCAATATATGCGGCCATTGTATTCAACTTATGATTAACCAAATCAGGCCATACCGCACGTGAAAGTTTAACTGTACATGCATAATCTAGTTCTGGCCAAGGGATTTTATAATAATCTAAGGTAGCACGCAATACGTTCATATCAAATTTCGCATTATGAGCCACCATAATATTTCCTTTTAAATGATTTTCATAAATGGCATTCCACAACTGATCAAAGGTCTTTTCATGAAGAACATCCTTCGGTTGGATACCATGAATTTCAATACATTCATCATCAAAACTCATAAACGGGGGTTTAATGAGACTATAGGCTTTCTTTGCAATTTGTCCATCCTTTACGGTAATAACCGCCAAGGAGCACGCACTGTTTTTAAATTTATTAGCTGTTTCAAAGTCTAATGCAACAAAATCTAACATAGGACTCCTTTCAAAATCTATATATAAGAATTATATTCATTTACTCTACTTATTATAGCATGAAATAGACTATAATCTACTGTTCAAAGGTGACCAATAATCACCTCATTTACACCAATTTTAATTGACAGATAGGCCCTCAGTATGTGAAAATTATTTAGATATGTATGTAGTATGGAGGTTGCAACATGGCAGATGACAGATTAATCGTTGCCCTTGACGTATCCACGATGGATGCAGTGAAAGAAATCGTATTATCCCTCGGTGATTCGGTTAGCTTTTACAAGGTCGGCATGGAGCTATTCTACGCCGAAGGAGCAAAAACAATTCGTTTTTTACAGGAGCAAAACAAACAGGTATTTCTTGATTTAAAATTGCACGACATTCCAAATACCGTAGCCCATGGCGTTTCTTCTTTAACACGTCTCGGTGCTAGTTTAATTACTCTACATGGTCAAGGTGGACCTGTCATGATGAAAGCTGCTGTTGATGCAGCTCGTGAGAGTGGGGAGAAACTAGGCGTTGAGCGACCAAAATTATTAGCCATCACTGCTTTAACCAGTTTCGACGATGAATCTTGGACTGCTATCGGTGGTCAGCTACCAATTTCCGACCAAGTCATTCGCCTTGCAAAACTCGCTAAAGACTGTGGTATGGATGGTGTTGTATGTTCCGCATTAGAAGCTAAAATGATTCGCGAAGCATGTGGCGATGACTTTCTCATCGTCACCCCTGGTATTCGTCCTTCCTTTGCAACAACAGACGACCAAAAACGGGTTGCTACACCAGCTAGTGCATTACAAGATGGAGCATCTCGCCTTGTTATCGGTCGACCTATTACACAAGCCGAAAACCCTCGTGAAGCGGTTCGTTTAATTATTGAAGAAATGGAGAAAGTATCCAAATGATGACAGAACAAGAAGTAAAACAATTACTGATCGACACTCAAGCTATTTTAGAAGGTCACTTCCTTTTGACATCTGGTCTCCACAGTCCAATGTACGTTGAAAAATTTAATGTATTACAACATCCAAAATATACGGAAAAACTTTGTAAAGAATTAGCTGAACGCTTCCGCGATCAAAATGTGGAACTTGTTATTGGACCTATGACCGGCGGCATCTTACTTGCTCACGAAGTAGGTAAAGCGCTTGGCACCCGTGCTATCTTCACAGAACGCGAAAAAGGCGTTATGACATTACGTCGTGGTTTTAAAATCGAGCCAGGCACAAGAGTACTTATCGTTGAAGATATCGTAACTACTGGTGGTTCTGTACAAGAAGTAGTAAATGTTGTAAACCAATCCGGTGGTGAAATCGTAGGTGTAGGCCTTCTTGTTAACCGTTCTGGTGGCAAAGCAGAATTCGGCGTACCTCACGAAAAAGTACAAGCATTACTCAACCTTGAGGTGCCTACATATAAACCTGAAGAATGCCCTCTTTGCAAAGACGGCATAGCTATGACAGAACGCGGTTCTAAACACATCAAATAATTTTTTAACGACCTATGTGCATGCATAGGTCGTTTTTCATTAAGAAGTTAATAAAATATTCCCAGCCCATCAAGTACAATCTATACTTATAAATAGATACAAAAAGAGCTCCTTGACTGAGGAGCTCTTTTTGTTTGTGTGTAGTTATTGTGTGTAAGAGAGAGATTCTGATACGAATGTATCACATAGAGTGTGTGGCTCTATGGTGGCCATGAATGCACTTTCATGACCACGTACTCTTAAAGTATTCTGAAAAAAAAGATTTATAGAATACTATTGGTTTTGTGTAGTTTGTGGTCCACCTTGACCAGCTGGTTGTTGTGGTACAGTTCCATTAGGTTGACCACCTGGAAGAGGTTGACCTTGTGGAGGCACTTGACCACCTTGAGGTGCGACCTGACCATTTTGTCCTTGTGGAATCATCTGACCATTAGGAGCTACAGGTTGACCATTTTGATGCATATGTTCACCATTGTTTGGACCCATACCATCTTGAGGCATCATTTGATTATTTCCATCCATCATATGTTGGTCCATATGCATATTAGAACCATCATGTCTATGTGGTTTTCTAAACTGTTGTTCATTCGTTTTCATCCATTCACCGAAATTAGGTAAATCATTAACGGCAAAAGATGTACATGCCCCAACAGCACAAATTACGGTTAAAATCGCTGTTATTATAATTCGTCTCATAAATCCTCCTTAGTCCACATTGCGGAAGTAACGTTCACGCACACCGCGAAGCTCTGTACCAACAAAGACGCATGTAAGTCCACCAAATAAACCTACACCACCAAGTGCCACTAAAGTTACAATGGACAATACTGGAAATGCAGTAACATTCTCAAATGGTTGCCATGAGCTACCTAGTAAGAACAAGATAGCCGGTGTAATAATGAATATAAGAGCACCTACAATATAGGATAAGGCACTTCCAATAGAGAGCAAGGTCTTAGATGCTTTTTTAGCCATCCCCGGTAATTGAGGTAAAAGACGCTCTTTATAATCATCAAATCGTGCATAAATTTCCTGCATATTAACGGATTTACTTTCACTGCCATCTTGATTCATTGTATCTGTAATGATACCTGCATCTACGTAGGATGCATATATTTCCTCTGGAGTCCCTAAGGATTTAATGATCTCACTATCGGTAAGCCCTTTTTCATAACCTACCGCAAAATGCTCTTCATAAACCTCTATAATACTCTCCACATCTGCAACACGCGCTTTTTTAAATATATTACGCAATGCATCTAAAAAGCTATTTTTGTTCATTATAGTCAACTCCTTTCAACAGCATATTGATAACACCAGAAAATTCATCCCATTCTTGACGCATCTTGTTATATGCTGCACGGCCTTCGTTCGTGATATGATAGTATTTCCTTGATGGGCCTGTAGAAGACTCCTTTAAATACGTTTCAACATACTTTTCTTTTTTCAGTCTATTAAACAATGGATATATCGTTCCTTCAGATATTTCAATATATTCCGAAATGGTGCTTACGATTTCGTATCCGTAGCGATCATTTTGTGTTAATAATGCTAGCACCAGCATGTCCATAACACCTTTTTTTAATTGAACTTGCATAGTTCCTCCCTTTTAGGCTGTGCTTGCCTGCCAATGTGAAAGCTCTCTTACGGTCACTATCATGTACTGACAAATACATAATAACATAAGGTACCTCGG
>CAKQBP010000163.1 GCA_934216375.1 uncultured Veillonella sp. | reverse complement strand
GAGTAAGTCTCACGGTGCATCTATACGTGCTGTAGAGTTGATCAAACATTGTGCGCACTCCGATTTAGAGAAGGCCGCTATTTTTGCATCTGCGGTAGCTTCTTTAAATACACAAGGCATAGGCGGGCGCAGTCCACTACCAACGTTACAGTCAGTGCAGGAACTTATAGGATAGGACTACGGTTATGTGGCAAAATATTTCAAAAAATCAAGTTCAGCAATATATGCAACAAAATCCTTATCGTCTATTAGCCCTTAGCTTTTTGGCTGCCATGACTATAGGGACGATATTACTTATGTTGCCCATATCAAATGCTCAAAGCAATAGTACAACGCTTGTGGATGCAGCTTTTACCGCAGTATCTTGTGTTTCTGTAACAGGCTTGACGACAGTAGATACCTATTATCATTGGTCCTTGTTTGGCAAAATCGTCATGGTAATCCTTATCCAATTAGGTGGATTGGGGATTGTTTCGTTTACCACTATTATTGCTCTAGTATTAGGGCGACGGGTAGGTCTAAAAAATCGCGTGCTTTTGTCAGAGGATGTAGGGCAAGATGGCATGAAAGGGCTTCTACATATTACGAAGAAACTAACTATTTATACCTTCTGTGTTGAAATTATTGGTGGTATTATCTATACTATTCAGCTATATCCCTATATTGGTGATGCTGCTTTATATACGGGGATTATGCAATCTATTTCCAGCTTTTGTAACGCAGGATTTACATTCTTTGATAATGATCTACCTTATGCCATGGTGGGCGATGTATTATTTAATATAAATACAATGGCCCTTATTGTAATAGGTGGTTTCGGATATCTCGCAACCTTTGATATTTGGTCGCATCGCAAGCTACGACGTTTTGTAGATTTAAAACTACACACAAAAATAATGTTAGTTGGCACAACGGTGCTCATCCTTTTAGGGACTATTATTTTCTTGGGAGTTGAGTGGGCGAATCCCAAAACTTTTGGTCCTTTACCTATATGGAATAAGGTCATGGCTGCTCTATTTCAATCGATTACCCCTCGTACGGCAGGTCTTGCAACTGTAGATTATAATGATTTGCATCCAATTACTCTGTTTATTACCATCATTTTTATGTTTATTGGGGCAGGCCCTAACTCCACAGGAGGCGGTGTTAAAATTAGTACTATTGCTGTCGCTTTTCTAGCATCGCGTACATTATTTAATAACCGTCCTGATACAGAGATTTTTGAACGTCGTATTTCGTTGCTTACTGTCCTTAAGGCAAATGGGATAATCTTTTTATCTATCCTTCTTGTTTTGCTTGCTACTTGTTATTTGGCTTGGGATGAGCCGTATAACTTTATTCGACTACTTTTTGAGGTAACCTCTGCCTTTGGGACCGTAGGTCTTACAACGGGTATTACACCTGATTTATCTGAAAGTAGTAAATGGGTGTTGATGCTTGTCATGTTTACGGGTCGTGTAGGGGTTATGACTGTTATTGGTACTTGGGCGTTAAGAACGGCACCGACTAAACCAATTAGCTATGCAGAAGAGCGTGTATTGTTATAAAAACAGATTAGATTGAATATAAAAGGGGGCATATATGAAACATAAAACGATAGCAGTAATAGGTCTTGGTCAATTTGGTGGCACTGTTGCCAAGATGTTAGCTTCCATGGATCATGAGGTATTAGGTGTAGATATTGATCCAGAAGTTGTACAGAAAATTTCACCATTTATAACACATGCTATAGTTGCAGATACAAGCGATGAAGAGGCAATCAAAGCATTGGCGCTAAGCCAGTTTGATATGGTTATTGTGGCTATAGGTGGAAATCTTCAAGCTAACTTAATGACAGCTATGCTTCTTAAAGAGTTAAACGTACATAAAATTGTGGCCAAGGCTGAAAATAATATACAAGGTAAAATGCTTCATAAAATAGGTGTAGATCAAGTGATTTACCCTGAATATGATATGGCATTACGCCTTGTACAATTTTTAACTAGAGATCATGTAATGGATTATTTGCAACTATCTAAAAATATTAGTCTCATAGAAGTTAAAGTACCGTCATTCTTGGTGGGGGCTAATTTAAAGGACTCCAATCTGCGTGAGAAATATAATCTTAATGCAGTAGGCATAAGACGCGGTGAGGATTTAGAAGTTCCACCAAACCCGATTACCATTCTCGGTGAAGATGATAAATTATTAGTCATTGGGAATAATTCTGATTTAGATGCATTAACGGAGTAGTATGTATACGAAAGATATATAACTACATCGAAAAAATATGATATAATAAGAATAGAATTCAGTATAGGCCATACGTATTCGTATGGCCTTTTTATATAGAAATGAAGGTTATTATGACAGAGGAACAATATATAGCGGCGCTGATCAATAACCCACATGGAATCCGTAATATTCCAAATCCTACGGAAGCAATGCAACTTACATGTGTGGGGCAAAACGGCATGCTGTTACAATATATTAAAGAACCTACTCAAAAGGTTATTGAAACAGCGCTTTCACAAGCACCACGAGCTATACAATTCGTTGAAAATCCTACAGAAGAATTGTTAAAAGCCTTAGTGGAAAAAGATTGGGCGGTTTTAGAATACATCAGCGATCCGTCTGATACATTAATTCAAAGCGCGTTAGCTCAATCAGGCTGGGCTATTCGCTATATTGCAAACCCATCTGAAGAATTGCAATTAGAAGCGGTGAAGGCGAATTATGATGCCTTACAATATATCAATGCTCCAAGCGAGGTTGTGCAGTTACAAGCCGTGCAAGAGAGTTACTTAGCCTTGCGCTACATTGATGAGCCTAGCGTAGCTGTACTAGAAGCAGCAGTAAAGCAAGATCCACAGGCAATGCGGCAGATTACAACCCTCACTAAGGACTTGGCCTTGCATCTATTTAAGGTAAGTGCGGCTATTGTCGGTTATATACCTAATACATTGGGTGTTACAGTAGACGAAATCAAAGCTATAATTGTAGATGCTATTTCCAGCGATACAGTTGATGAAGACTATATACGCGAGTTAATCAACAATAAAGCTATCGGTGGACGTCAATCAAAATGGCCTATTGATATATTGTCACTTATTGATATGTATGGTACTAGAACTGTTAAGAAAATCGCAGTAGGCGAATATTTGAAATATTAGAATGGAGATGTAATGAACTTTATAGATACAATGGCAAGCGTTGAATTAGTGCTTGCTGCTAATCAAGTGCCCTTGCTCGTCGGTGAGACTGGTATTGGTAAAACCTCTCTCGCATCACGCGTTGCAGAGGTACATAATTGGGAATTAGTAACTATTGACGGAAACCTCTTAAAAGAAGGTGAAATCGGAGGCTTGCCTACTGTAGAAACGGTGACGCATACGGATGGTCATGGCAATACACGGGATGTGAAAACTACAGTATACGCTGTGCATCATACATTGGAACATGTGGCACAAGCCGTAGATAAAGGGCGCCAAGTATTGCTGTTTATCGACGAAATTAACCGCGCAGAACATGCAGTTCAACAAGAGTTGATGAACCTTATTCTAAACCGTGAAATTAATGGCTTTTCTTTAAGTGATCAAGTGCGCATCATCGCCGCTATGAACCCTGAGGATTCCTTTGATTACCAAACGATTGACATGGATCCGGCACAACAAAACCGTTTCG
>CAKQBP010000162.1 GCA_934216375.1 uncultured Veillonella sp. | reverse complement strand
ACCTCAGCTGCGTTATCATGGATTTGGTATTTTGTTTCATTATTCCATTTATTAATGGCAGGTGTTACTTTTTCTTCGTAAACTTGCTTTAAAGATTCTTTAGCAAGACCTGTTTCATTAGCAATCCCAGCCCATACGTCACGTTGACCTTGAGTGAAAGGAATACTAGCACTTGCATCACGAACGATTTCAGAAGCAATAGCTTTACCATTTTCAAGGAATTCAGCAACCATCGGTTTGTAACGTTCGATATCAGAAGGCATACCATCTTGAATCCAAATATTTGCAATTTTACCAATAGCATAAGTTAAACCGATAGCTACAGGAACGCGAACAGCTTTAATTGGAATTAGAAGGGATACTGCAGCTGTACCTACAGCTGTGCTAAGACCACCTACTAAACCAACTACAGCACCAGCTTGCAATTCTACGTCATAAAGATGAGCAATGCGAGTTACCATGTACGTAGCATTGGCGCACAAAGCGACACTGCTGAATTTAGAGGATAATGCCAATGCTGCCGCACGCCCCGCCCCCCAGAAAATAAATTGTTCAACTTGATAGTCACGATCTTGAGATCCATCCATAAGTGGCTCAAGTGTTACGCCATTATATTCTGCCATAAGTATTCTCCTTTGTTGTGAACCAACTATAGGTCTTATTATTAGTATTATTATACCATTCTATTGATAGAAGTGAAATGAATTTTTCTAATTATCTATATATAACAGCTTCTAATATTTTCTATATTACCAACTTGTGAGTCCACCATCGATTGTCCATGCTGCACCTGTCACAAAAGACGCCTTATTACTCAACAAAAATACAATTACTTCGCCAATTTCATGGGGCTTAGCAATGCGACCTAGTGGGTAATGTTGGCCCATTTCAGCCTTTGCAGCTGCCGCATCTTGATTGGCATTAGCAATCTGTTTGTCCACTAATGATGTATCTACATCACCAGGACACACACAGTTTACACGAACACTGTGAGGTGCCATTTCAAGGGATAGAGATTTTGTAAAGCTCACTACAGCCCCCTTTGATGCACCATATACAGAACACGCTACATTACCTTGTAAACCTGCATCACTAGCAATTGTTACAATACTGCCCTTTGATGATCGTAAATAGGGAAGCGCCGCTTGACATAAGAATACAGTACCTTTTACATTAGTCCCAAACATTTCATCAAAAGCTGCCTCTGTAACATCAGCTAGCAACTCTTCTTCATAGTAGCCTGCAGCTGTTACAAGAGCAGACACCCCACCAAACAAATCTACTGTTTCTTTTACAATTCGCTGACAATCCTCAATTTTAGATACATCACCTTGAATATATTGTACCTTAGATGAATAACGACGTAGCTTAGTTTTAGCCTTTTGACCAACTTTTTCATTTCGACCATTGATGACTACACACCAACCTTCTTTGAGTAAAAGCTTTGCCGTAGCAAATCCAATACCCGATGTACCACCACTGATCAATGCCACTTGTACATCACTTTTATGAGGCATACCTTGCCCTCCTATAAAGTTGAAACATAGTCATAGACTAATTTCAACAACATAACTGTCGTTACCGACAAGAATACAACTCGCACCAAAGATGAGCCTTTTGCAATGGCAAGGTGCGATCCTACATAAGCGCCAATAATTTGTCCCACTCCTGCAGCCAGACCATACATAATATTGACATGCCCTAAATATAAAAATACCAATAAAGACGCCAAATTACTAGTAAAATTCAATACTTTTGCATTAGCAGAAGCATGCAGGAAATCAAAACCAGTAAAGATAAAGCCCATAATCAAAAATGTACCTGTACCAGGGCCTATAAAGCCATCATATATACCGATGCCAAGAGCAAAAGCCATGCAAATATATAGCGCTTTCCCTGCTACCTGAGATGTACGATTGATTTCACCCCAGTCTTTTTTGAACACCACAAAAAGTGTTACACAAACAAGTAATATGATGATAATAGGCTTTACATACAGTGGAGGTAAAGAAACAACCGCCAATGTACCAAGCATAGAACCCACAAAGGTAAAAGGCAATAATTTGCGCACTAGGGAAAAATCAACCATGTGATTTCTCAAAAACGTAATAGATGCACTACCAGCTCCAAATATACTAGATAATTTATTACTGCCCAGAGCCATACTAGGCGGAAGATTTGTTAGTAACATAGCAGGTACAGAAATGAGTCCACCGCCGCCCACAATGGAGTCTACAAAGCCAGCAAACGCGCCAGCTACGGCAAGTAAAATGAGGATAAGGATATCAAATGGTAACTCTGTTACCGAAATGAGCCACTCCATAATAAACCTCCTACAGATAGCACATCAACGGTCGCCAAAGGCCACCGTTGTCATGCTAGTTTATTTTATTTTGCGCCTAGACGATCGAGAGCCAATGTATAACCATCCGCGCCATATACTAAACAGCGCTTTACACGACTAATCGTAGCAGTACTCGCACCCGTTTCTTCTACGATTTTCTCATAGCTGTCCCCTGCACGAAGCATTTTTGCTACTTGTAAGCGTTGAGATAATGCTTTTAATTCGTTAATCGTACAGATATCTTCAAAAAATGCATAGCATTCCTCTGTATTTTCAAGCGTTAAAATGGCGGTGAACAATTCGTCATTTTGTTGACTTCTCAATTTTTCATTGATACTCATAGGATCCTCCTACTTCTTATTCATCGCTTTAGACCAAGCATCACCAATCATTTGTACAACTTGTACCAATACAATCAAGATGATGATTGTAGCGATCATAATATCAGCTTGGAAACGTTGGTAACCATATCGGATTGCAATATCCCCGAGGCCACCACCGCCAATAGCACCTGCCATCGCAGAGTAACCGATGAGGTTAACAATAAGCACCGTCACATTGTCAATAATTGTTGGCAATGCTTCTGGTAATAATACTTTCCAAATGATTTGTAATGGGCTTGCCCCCATGGATTGAGCCGCCTCGATAACGCCAAAATTGATGTCCTTAATAGACGTTTCTACTAGGCGCGCCAAGAATGGAATCGCCGCAATTGTCAACGGCACACATGCTGCAGTTGTACCGATGGATGTACCTACCACCATGCGAGTAAATGGAATGATGGCAACCATCAAGATGATAAAAGGTACGGAACGAGTGGCATTCACAATTGCACCTAACACTTTATTTAGTGCTACGTTTTCCAAGATATGACCTTTAGAAGTAACAACCAAAACAACACCAAGAGGAATACCTAATAACATTGCCATTACCGTAGAAATTATAGTCATTTGCAATGTATCAAGGGTACCAGTTATGAGTAGATTAATGATTTGCTCTGACATAACCGATCACCTCGCTTTCAATTGGTAACGTTTTGATGTAGTCCAAACCTTCTTGTGCATTTTCTGGGTCACCATTCAAGATAACAATGAGGCGACCAACGCTCGTATTTTGGATGTAATCAATGCCGCCAAAAAGGATGCTTACATCTAAATTAAAGCGTCTTACAAGACCTGCTACTACAGGCTCATCTGTTGCTTGTCCTGTAAATTTGAGGCGAACTAATGGGGCGGTTCCTGCAATCCATTGATCATGCAACTCTAGATGTTCCAATGCTTCTGGAGGTAAGTTTTCACTCACTACAGAGCTAATAAACTCTTTTGT
>CAKQBP010000161.1 GCA_934216375.1 uncultured Veillonella sp. | reverse complement strand
CTTTTACAAGAGCCGTTAACGGAATAGAAATATTGGTACTATCTGTGGTAGATAGATTAGCATTGACCGTCATACCTAGTTGTACCTCTTTAGGCGCATTTTGCAAGGTGATTTTTACGGTATACGTTCTCGCTACAGGGTCAGGAACTGGTGAAATTTCACGTACAACGCCTTGTACTGTTACATCTGGTAAGGCCCAGAAGGTAATAGTAGCAGGGCTTCCTACATGAATTTTACTCAACTCTTGTTCAGGAAGGGCAATGACTGCTTCTGGATTGTGACCAGCTGCTAAGGTACCAACGCTTTGACCGGCTGCTACGACTTGTCCTGCTTCAATATTGAAAGCTGTAATAATACCTGTATCAGGAGCCGTTAAATTAGTATAGCTATTTTGATTACTACTCAAATTAAGGTTTGCTTGTGCTTGTTGTAATTGAGCAGATGTGGCATTCAATTGGTTTTCAGCTTGGTCTAATTGCAATTTACTAATCGCTTGTTGTGCATAAAGCTCGCGGTATCGTTTAGCATTGGTTTCTGCCAATTCGTAGGCCGATTGAGCAGCTTTTACAGCACCTTCAGCATTTTGCACCTGAGCTGATGTATCTGAACCATTGACTTGAGCAATCACTTGGCCTGCTTGCACTACATCACCAACATTTACAAATTTGTTGATGACACGCCCTCCAATTTGAAAGGATAAGTTTGTTTCTGTTTTATTATGAATGGTGCCTGCATAGCCAGCATCAGTAGTTCCAGACTCTTCACCTATAGTGATGGTACGCACCTTGAGACTTGTATCTTCAGGTGGCTTTTCTGATCCACAACCACTAATAATCGCGGTCCCTATTAATAGGGCTCCTATGGTTGCTATGATTCGTTGATTCATAGAATCTCTCCTTTGACTATCGCATATAAGCCCTATGACACAGAACTACACATAGGTAGTAATCATAGGACTCTATATGTATATTAGAAAACTCTAATTTCTAATTATATATTTTATACAATTTAATAATACTATATTTATATTGAAAGTTCTAGCCTTTATGCAGAAAATTAAAGAATTATATACTTAATTTATATAATTGATGATATATTTTAACGATAATTTTTAAAAGTAATCTATATTTTGCTAGTATATGTATTACTTATTTTATGAATACAAAAATGTAGCAAAAAAGTGGGTCCTCTATTGATTGAGCTGTATCCCAAAATATGTCCAATTTTGGGGGTACAGTTCATAGTAAGAGAACTCACTTCTTTAGCTTTTGTCTATATAATTTGAACTTTATTTTTCTTCTTCTTGTTCTACAATAGGTTCTTCATAGGTTACAAGGATTTTATCGATACGAGTATGATCCATATCGATGACTTCAAAGGTATAGCCATCCCATTTTGCCTTGTCTAATTCTTTTGGAATGCGACCGAAGAGGACGTTTAAGAGACCGCCCATAGTTTTGTACAAATCGTCTTCTTCACCTGGTAATTCTTGATCGATGTGAAAGAATTCTTTAAATTCATCTACGTTGAGAAGGCCATCTACGAGCCATGCACCATCACGTTCGATGATTTTGTTTTCTTCTTCCTTGATTTCTTCCTCACCGGAAGGCATAAGGCCTACGATTTCCTCCATGATATCATGCAAGGTGACAAGGCCTGTAAAACCACCATATTCGTCGAGGATAATTGCTTCATGAACGCCTTCTGTACGTAGAACGTTCAATAATTTCATGAGTGAAATGGATTCAGGAACGAGAACAGGTTCTTTCAAACAAGCTTTGATGATATCGTGAATAGAACTTTCACTAGGACGTTGCATAATTTGAACTAATACGTCGGATACGGTAACGAGACCCTTTAATTCATCCAAGGAATCGGTACCTACAGGAATGCGGTAATGGTTGGCATTCTTGAGAACCTCCATGATTTCGTCTTCCATACCGTTAAGATCAATCCATTTGAGCTGTGTACGAGGCGTCATTATATCACCTGCGTTCATATCTGCAAGATGGAATATATTTTCTACGAGGATAGGTTCTTCTTCTTCGTAAGCACCCATGGCAACGCCTTCGGTAAGCATTTTATTAATTTCAGATTCTGTAACAGGGGCTTCTTCTTTTACAGTAACGCCTAATATTTTTAAGAGGAATTCTGTGGAAATGCCGAGGAAGCTAACGATTGGTTTTAATGCTACAGAAAGCCAATAAATCGGTTTTGCTACCACCACAGCGATGCCCTCAGGGCTATTTAAGGCTAATCGTTTTGGCACGAGCTCCCCTATAACGAGGGATAAATAAGTGATGATCGCAACGATGAGGAAGGAGCTCACTGAGGCTGCGTACGGTTCAATGCTTGGAATATTAGCAGTTAATATTTCTTCTAAAGGACCAGAAAAGGTGGCACCAGAATATAAACCAGTTAAAATACCAACGAGGGTAATGCCAATTTGAATCGTGGAGAACATATCATTTGGGTTCTCTGCCAATTCAAAGGCCTTTTTCGCGCGTTCATTGCCTGCTTCAGCTAATTCTTCAAGCTTACGTTTTTTAGCGTTTACGATGGCTAACTCCGTCATAGAGAATAAACCATTCGCGATGATTAATACGATGATAATTATAAAATCTAAGGTCAGATCACTGTCCATGTAAGTAGATACTCCTTTTTAATGACATATAATTCTGCACATGAGAATAATAGAAATATTACTCCTAGTATACCATATCGGCATTAATAAGTGTTTTTAGCACAGAAAAAGGAGGGTTGCTGCTTTCATTTTTCCTTTTGTACGCATTAAATGCTACAAAAATATGTATTTCGTTTGTTGGCTACTATAATATGATTGATTTTAATTTGTAACTAGTACCCTAATAAGGGTATAGTATGTATAGAAATTAAGATTAGTATTAAATTTTAGGTCATATAATTGAGGCTTTATGATAGGATTACATAGATGGCAATAGAGCAAGAATGGGAAAATGTATTACAAATTAAAACGGCAGGCCGCGACGATAGTCGATCTGATACGGAGCATCATCCGTATGAGCCGACGGATTATTGCGTGTTGGAGCGTTTGGCAAATAGTGGTCATATTCGCAAGAAACATACCCTTATTGACTATGGCAGTGGCAAGGGTAGAGTTAGTATTTTCATGGCTTACCAAACGGGCTGTCATTCTATAGGCATCGAATATGATGAACGTCTATATGAAAAGGCTTTGATTAATGGTGAAAGTCCAGCAGCGCGCCATCGAGTGTCTTTTGTGCACGGTGATGCGGCTCTCTACGAGTTACCTGAGCAGGTTGATCGATGCTTTTTCTTTAATCCTTTTGCACTCCATACGATTAAGCGGGTACTAGGAAATATCTTTGATTCGCTATATCATAACCCTCGGGAGATTAAGTTATTTTTCTACTATGTTAATGAAGAGGTGGAGAACTTTTTAAATAACCATGTGCGTTTGGAAAAAGAGGAACCTATTGATTGTAGTGATCTCTTTGAAGCAAGCGATGCAAAAGAACGAATTCTCGTCTATTCAGTCAATTTGTTTTAGTGTAGTAATTTAATACTTTTATAATGAAATAATTTAAGACCTTTAAAGACATTTATGTAACTTAAATAACCTTGGTTTGAATAGTGCTTTAGTAGTATGAAATGCATACTATTTGGAACGTATTCAAATTGAGGTTTTATTCTATTTTTAAGGAACTTTTACACATATTATTAAGGAAAAAGCAGATAAATTCTGCTATAAT
>CAKQBP010000160.1 GCA_934216375.1 uncultured Veillonella sp. | reverse complement strand
CCAATACCTAAACCAAAGGCACCAAAAGCAGCTACAAAGGAAGTCGTAGGCACACCAATTTGATTTAAGCAAATCAATATTAACCCTACAAGTAGGGCATAATTAATAATCTGAGTGATAAAACTCATCGCTGCAGAGTCATAAGAAGCCTTAGTCATAATACGTACAGCAAAGGTTTTCACCCATGAAATAGCATAACGCCCTACCCAAAATATAATAAGAGCCAATAATATATTACCAGCTTGTGAAAAGAACCAATCGCGAATATGAACTAATACATTAGCATCTTTAAACAGTATTTCTGAAGCGGCATAAAAAACATCGCCCATTTTAAACCTCCATTATAACTATATATAGATTAAGAACATCTATAAATATAGGCACCATAAACATATATGCTATAATTTAATAAGTGTATTTTACAACAACATAATAAAGTTATTATATCGTTATATTCTATATATAACAATCAAAAACTAGGGAGACTTACATGTTCAAAAATCTATACGAAGCACCCCAAGAACTCGCTACTGGAGGCTATGTAACTAGAGAGTTACACTCCGTCACGATACACTTTGACGATATCCACTATTCTCTTTCGAGCGGACAATTAAATGGTGGCTATCACCATACTCTAGCGGTACGCAACCAGCAGCTAACATATCAAATCGAAACAGAAAAAGATTTACCCGGTGGCTCTGTAGCCGATTATTTAGCTCAAGAATTTGAGCACATTGATACACCTGTTCATTTTAGTACAGCACTTCTCACGTCTGCCACAATGCATCTACACGCCTATGCCAAAGTCGAAGAACATGATACTATTGTGGAAACTATCGTGACTGCAGGCTATGAAAAAACGGCACATCGCGCAGGTACAGGCTATTGTTACGAAGAGCGTGATGGAGACTTCATAGTACCAGGCACAATTAATATCCTCGTATTTACAAATAAAGCTTTAACAGATAGCGCTATGGTAAAAGCTATCATGACGATTACCGAGGCTAAAACCGCAGCCCTACAAGATTGGAATGTTGAAAGCGTACGTCTCCATCCGTTTATTAATGAAGACATTCCTGACGCAATTACGAAAGAACGCAAAACATCTGCCACAGGTACCTCTACAGATGGTATCGTTCTCACCATCGATACAAATGGAGATATCTTAACCGATGCTGGCTCCTTCTCACTATTTGGAGACACTTTAGCCAAGGCCGTCTATGTAGGCGTACAAAGAGCACTAGAAAATGCTATTGGAGCTGAATAATCCTATCTTGTGATATCCAAAAACATCTAGAATGCCCCCAAATTATCATTCAACACCCCACTCATATATGAAAAATATAATACAAATGAAAAACCGCACATCCTAGGCGATCGGAATGTGCGGTTTATTGCATATAAAACTGTTACATGTAGTATAATTCTTGAAAATGAATATCAAATTAAATTTTGAGATATTTTCTCAACTTTTTATTAAATTAATTATTAGATCAAAGAATCATTATGTTCCATGAATATTATGTGCTTTTAATAATCATAGAAGAATTGTTGTAACTTTTTAAGATTTTTAGTTTTTGTAAGCCCTAGCATCAATAAAATACGCGCTTTTTGTGGACTTAAAGTATCACATACTAGATAGTTTGCCAGTGCATCTTGTGGCACTGCAGATACCATACCACTACCGGTACGAGAAGCACGTACCGTTGGAAACTTTGTATTCTGTGTGATTTGACGTACGTTTTGTGGGATTGTACCATGACCAAGACCTGTTAAAATTAAACCGTCAGGATTTGTAGCAACTACACTCATAGGCACCATATCATCCATACCACCATAGCAGGTCATTATAACTACACGAGGTAACTCAGACAATTTACTCACATCAAATACAGAGTCTTGAGTATGACGTCGAGTAGACACTTTATAATAGTGGGCAACACCATCTTGTACAATACCAAGATGCCCCACTAATGGACTATCAAAAGTCGCTACATTAGTAGTGTTGCATTTAGATACATCCCTTGCCCCATCAATGTAGCCATTTAATACGACTATCACACCTTTACCTACAGACGATGGTGTTCTCGCTACTTGGATAGCTTGCAATAAATTAATTGGCCCATCTGCACTAATAGCACCTGCGGGTCTCATAGATCCAGTAATAACAATTGGCTTGTCTGTATGAACTGTCAGATTCAGAAAATATGCCGTCTCCTCCATGCTATCTGTGCCATGAGTAATAACAACACCACCGATATCATCTCGATTAACCAATTTTTGCACCAACTTAGAAAGTTCTAACCAGTGATTTACGGTAATATCGGAGCTTTCAATATTACTAAACTGAGTATATGTATAAGGACCATACGGTTTTGTACCAGGTACGGAGACTAAGATTTCGTCAAGTCCTAACACCCCTGCCGTATAGCCTGTTAAATCAGTATTTGAAGTACCTTTTCCTGCAATAGTTCCTCCAGTACCAATCAAAGCGATTTTTGTATCCATATTACCTCCACTATAAAACTATAAAATAATTATTGTTATTAAATTTAAACTAAGTACGATTCAATAAGGCTGGTCAATAATGGCCAGCCTTATTATATTCTAAAAAATTATTTTATCCTATTTTATGGCTTCGCCCCTATAGATTCATGGATTCATCTCTATAAATCGAGATTTCCGCCTTATCAATTAAAGCTTTGGGTCAAATGATGGCATCAACTCTAATTTATGTTTATTAATTCGATTCAGATGATCTATTCGCTCTTTTGTTGGCTGATCTTCAATTTCACCAGTTCTGATATAACGATCCAGTATAGCATAGGTAAATCCCAATTTATCCTCATCTGACTGACCACTAAGACCATCACTTGGCACCTTATCAACTAAATATGATGGAATATCAAGAAGCTTGCCTATTTGACGAACCTCTTCTACCACGAGTTGAGCGAGAGGGCTAAAATCACCTGCACTATCTCCGTATTTTGTAGAATATCCTACGTAGTCTTCAGAACCATTACAAGTATTGGCTACACGAGCACCATTTGGCAAATTTTGCCCTACTGCATAGAGCGTTGTCATTCGAAGTCGAGGCGGTGTATTGATAATTGCATCCTTGGCTAAATCAGTTCTCCCCGTTACAACATCATATCCCTTAGCTTGAACAATAGCATGAGTTAGCGCCTCATAGGCAGCACCAATGTTAACTGTCATGTGAGGAATTCCTAAATGATTCACCACTGCCTGAGCATCATCAATATCGAATTGCACTCCATTTGGCATAAGAACACCAACTACGCGATTTGCACCAAGAGCTTCTTTGCAAAGAGCTGCCACGATTGTAGAATCCTTACCACCTGAAATACCGACTACAGCACTACAGTTAGGACCGTTTTGACTAAAATAATCTCTAATCCATTGAATAAGGGCATTCTTTGTAGATTGTGGATTTTCTAACATAGCCCCTCCTATTTTTTTCGATAAATACGGTTCAATAAATCCATCTTCAATTGATAGTAACTAGGGCTCATATCAAGATAATGACGATGTGGATTTTCAAAGCGTTGTTCTTCGGGCCAAATTTCATTAGATAATTGTTTCTGTACATATTCTCGAATTTCCTCTAAGGTTAGCAGATTTACAACAAGTTTACCATCCTTGATAACGAGTTGTTTCATTTCTTTAAAGGTACAGTTTTCAAAATATAATTCACGCCAAGGTTGCTCAGGATCGATATAACGATATGGTTCCTCTGTATCGGGTACCTCTCGCAAC
>CAKQBP010000159.1 GCA_934216375.1 uncultured Veillonella sp. | reverse complement strand
CCATAGGATGCTCCGATCTCTTGCGCAGCCGCTTTGATAGCCGGCAAAATAATACCTTCTAAATCATCCACTGTACTACCACGAACAGTCATGCGAATCGTAGCCTTTGGTGTAACCACATTTGGCGCTGTACCTGCTTCAGTAAAAATGGCCCCCACAATAGCCCCTTTAGGAAAGGTTTTCTTTAACTCTTTTATTTTTTGATATAATTCTACCGCACAATCTAAGGCATTAATGCCTGAATCTGTTAAGGATGCAATATGACAAGAGCGCCCATGGAAGGTAACCTCTAGTGGATGTGTCGCTAAGGATGTGCCCCCCACCTCATTTTCACCGCCAGGATGAATAATAAGCGCCGCCTCATAGCCCTTAAATAAACCAGCCTCTGCCATATATACCTTACCACCGATAGTTTCCTCTGCAGGGCAACCAAAGAAAGTCGTTCCCCAATCCTGTGGCGCACTTTGACTGAAAGCAACAGCAGCACCTAAGCTCATCATGGCAATAAGATTATGACCACAACCATGACCGAGCTCAGGTAAGGCATCATATTCTCCTAAGAATGCGATTTTATATTTAGCATTACCTCTATAGTCGGCTCTCAACGCGGTTTGTAACTCACGCATGTCGGCGAGACCTACTTGAGATATAAAATTCTGTTTTTCTAAGAATTGGTGAATTGCCTTTACTGCTTTATGCTCATTCAAGCCCAATTCTGGATTATCGTGTAAATATAAGGAAATAGCACGTAATTCCGGTGCCATATTATCTATGATGGCACAGGCACGAGCCTCTCGTTCTTGTAGTGTCATAACTCCCCTTATTGTTATCTAATATCTTTATTATCTAATATCTTATTCCCTAATATTTTATTACCTAATATCTCGGTAACTACTATTTTTATCTAATATCTGTGTATCTGTTTGTCTGTTAACTAAAATCGTTCACCTAAAAGCTCTTATCTATTTCGTATAAGGATGAACGATGATGGTATTAGAAATATATCTAAAGCTAATCGTCGCTCCTAGCGGTAAGGTTTGATGTGGTGAACCATGTCCCGTTGGCACATAGCATACAAAGGGATCTGGTAATTCTGGATTTCTATTTTCCTCCATGTAGCGCAATGCTTCATAACCTAAGTCATAATCTCGTTCATCTTCATCTCCTTCACAATCTGTAAAGGTGCCAATCACTAAGCCTTTAATGCGACTCAACAAACCACTGAGGCGAAATTGTTGTAACATACGATCCAGCTTATAAGGAGCCTCCCCTACATCTTCAATAAATAGTAAGGTATCCTCCCAAGATTCATCCTCTAAAAAATAAGGTGTTCCTGACAGAACGGATAATATCGTCATATTACCACCACGCAAAATCCCTTCTCCTAGCTCGGTACCAATCGCACCTCTAGGAGGTTCTGGCAAAGGTTCTATAACTTTTAATTTACCTTCTAAAACATTAAATAATGCATCAATATCTGCCTTACGTTCTGCTTTAAAATCTACCCCCATAGGCCCATGATACGTAATAAGGCGACTGTATCGATTGATAGCCATATGGAGCGCTGTACAATCACTGTATCCAACAAAAGCCTTACGATACTTGCGAATCGCTTTATAATCCAGTCGTTCTAAATAGCGCATCGTGCCATAACCACCCCTTAAGGCGAGCACCGCATCACAAGGGGCTGTAGTCATCATGTATTGAAACTCTGCGGCTTGCTCCTCAGGTGTGCCTCCATATAGCCCCTTTCGGCTTGCACTTTCACCCACAAGCACCTTATAGCCTTTAGCCTTACAAATTTCTTCTATTCTATGTAAATCTTCATCGCCAGCACTAGCAGGTGCCATAATACCTATGGTCATCCCCGGTGCCAAACGTTTTGGTTCAATCCAGTCCATATATCCTCAGAAAATACCTGTTAACTTATAATATATTAATAATCCCATACAACAAAAGACGTACACAAGGTGTACGTCTTAAGTGTATCTTATTTGTATGCTTTTTTAAAGTCAACAAGGCCCAATGTGGTCCAGAAATAATTTTGAATTGTTCCGTTTGTTACATATGGTTGTGTTGTAAAGTACAACGGCATAACAAGAGATTCATCAAAAATCATTTTTTCTGCTTCATGCATCAACGCATCACGAGCAGCCCCATTTGGAGTTGTACGAATGCGAGCAATCAACTCATTATACTCATCACTATGGTACTGTCCATCATTATCTTCAGCAGAGAATACCTCTAAGAAGTTTTGTGGATCGCTATAATCAGCAACCCAAGAAGCGCGCGCAACTTGGTACTTACCAGCTTCACGGTCTGCTAAGAATACCTTTGTCTCTTGATTTTGTAAGCGTACATCTGCACCAAATGCATTTATCCAAGCATCTTGAATCGCTTCTGCAATAGCTTTATGTAATTCACTTGTATTATACAAAATCGTAATTTGTGGCAATGGACGATTCTTACCATAGCCAGCCTCTTTAAGGATTTCCTTGGCTTGCTCTACATCTTCGTATACGAGATAACTACCAGCTTCACGGAAGTCTTCACGGCCATTGCTTTCGAGCATACCATATGGTACAAACGCATAAGCTGGTTCTTTACCGCCTCTAACAATATTATTAACAATGTTAGCACGGTTGATAACCATAGAAAAGGCTTTACGCACATTTGGATCTGTGAAAGGTTCTGCTTTCACATTGAATACGTAATAGTAGTTACCAAGCATAGGGCCAATATGTAATAGGCCTGCTTCTTCTAAACGTTTTTGATCCGCTACAGGAGGCTCAACAGTCATATCAGCTTCGCCACCTTCAACTAAGGTGAGGCGCGTACTTTGGGACTCACTAATAGGCCAATTCATTTTCTCTGTTTTCACAGATTCTGCGTCCCAATAATTTGGATTCTTGATGAAATCCATTTCCCCATTATGCTTCCAAGAAAGCAAGCGGTATGGACCATTGGATACTATAGTTTCCGCATTAGCTGCCCAATTTTCATGAGCCTCTACTGCTTTTTTGCTCACTGGATAATAGCTATGAGACGCTAATAGTTTCAAGAAATAAGCTGTTGGATTTTCTAAGGTAACTACCAATGTATCCTCATCAGTAGCCTTAACACCAACCTCTTCAGCCGTGGCTTTGCCAGTATTAAAGGCTTCGCCATTTTTCAATACATATAGCATGTATGCATTGTCCGCATGGACTTCAGGGTCTAATACGCGTTTCCAAGCGTATTCAAAGTCATAAGCCGTCAAAGGCTCTCCATTAGACCATTTCAAATTAGGTCGTAAGTGGAAGGTATACTCACGGCCATCATCGGAGATTTCCCAATTTTTAGCAAGTGCTGCTTCTGGTTCACTTTCATCATTCAAACGAACTAGACCATCGAATAATTGAAGTTGAACCGTAGCCTCCGGAGAGGTAGTAGACTTTGCGGGATCCAATGTGGATGGTTCCTGCTCAATAACATAGCGGATTGTGTGTTCATCGATTGGTTGAACACCACGAGGGTACCCAAATACGAATAAGAGTACGCTCACCCCTAGAGCGAGGACCATGAGTTTTAACAAGTTTCGTTTATCCATCATGGCAATGCTTCCTCTACAAATTCTTTCATGATGCGCCCAACTTGAGCGCCTAACTCTTTACCTCGGTCATTATCGATATCGCTCATTAAAAAGATAAAGCAAAAATGACCTCTTAACGTTTCTAACACGCCCCCATCATGCTCTACGCGATCAAGGGAACCTGTTTTATGGTGAAAGCGTATGCCTTCGCCCCAGTAAAATGGCAAAATATCACGGAATTGTTG
>CAKQBP010000158.1 GCA_934216375.1 uncultured Veillonella sp. | reverse complement strand
TAGATGCTGCATCTACATCGATATGAATAATCTTACAATTTTGTGCAAAGGTACTTAATTTACCTGTAATGCGGTCGTTAAAACGGGTACCAATAGAAATCATCACATCACAATCTGTGAGTGCCACATTTGGTGCATATCCACCGTGAATACCAACATTGCCTAAGTATAGCGGATGTCGCGTATCTACCGCACCTTTCCCCATCAAGGTCGTTACAACAGGAATTCCCGTTTTGTTTACCAACTCCATCATAAGCTCGTTAGCACCACTAATGCTTACCCCACCGCCTAATAGGAATAGAGGCCTTTTAGCTTTACTGATAATAGAACAGGCCTTTTTTACTTGACCTACGTGAACAGTGGTATTTGGTTTGTAACCGCGAATATTAACCTCAGTAGGATACTCATCAGACCCCATAGCCTTTTGAATATTTTTAGGAATATCCACAACCACAGGGCCTGGTCGACCTGTGCGAGCAATATAAAAGGCTTCTTTCAAAATACGGCCAAGCTCTTTACGATCACGAACGGTAACAGCATATTTACAGATATTGCGTACAATGCCAACAGTATCTACTTCTTGGAACGCATCATTGCCCATCAGACCCAAGTCAACTTGGCCTGTAATACAAACGAGCGGAATACTATCAGAATAAGCAGTAGCAATACCAGTCACAAGATTTGTAGCACCAGGTCCAGAGGTTACCATACAAACCCCTACTTTACCGGTACTACGAGCATATCCATCTGCCGCATGGGCCAATGCTTGCTCATGACGCGGCAAAATCACTTTTACCTTATCTTGCTTATATAATTCATCCATGATGTCGATGGTTGCGGCCCCAGGATAGTTAAACAAAAACTCTACCTGCTCCTCTTGAAGGGCTTTTACCAGATATTGTGCGCCTGAAATCATAGGTATCTCCTTATTTATATAATGCATGCATATCGAATTCTCAATATTCACATCTGATATATCTAAAAAATTGAATATCTTATATAGATATGTTATACTCAGTAGTGTACCATATGTTGTGGTACATGAATATGTATAAAATCTCAAATTATAGAAATATATGTAGATTCTATTTTGAAAGGACTGAATATCATGAAAGAAATATTAGGTTTCCATTTAAACGGTTGCCCTTATTGCGCTAATGCATTCCGTGCTATCGATGAACTCGTTGCAGAAAATCCTGCATACGCAGATATTCATATCAACTGGGTTGAAGATCAAGATGCTCATGAGCTCTTCAAAACTCA
Source organism: uncultured Veillonella sp. (assembly GCA_934216375.1). Classification (GTDB taxonomy): domain Bacteria; phylum Bacillota; class Negativicutes; order Veillonellales; family Veillonellaceae; genus Veillonella. The sequence goes on along the minus strand of CAKQBP010000158.1, from coordinate 2,584 downwards.
CCCATATGAATACTATCCGAACTTATGGTTCGACCTCGACAAACAATACGAGGCGCAACCTGGTGAAAGCTATGTCCAAACAAAATCTTTAATCAAAACTGTATTGGACAAAGCACTCGCGTAAAACGCTATATTTACAAATAATAATGCACCCCTAACATATAATCTAATGTTAGGGGTGCATTTTAGTATACTGTAAGATTATGGCTTTTTTTGTACCATAAACTTACTGACTGCCTTATACACAATTAAAATCAATGCAATTTCTAATGGGAAACAAATGATATTTTTAATAAGACGTCCAATAAATATAGCAGATACTGCTTTGTTATAAAATATTGTGAGCCATATTGTATTTAATATCAGATGTATACATACAGTAACAATCGTCTCCGGTAAAAGTAATTGTTTAAATGTAACATTACGTCCGTGTAAAAAATACCCATACACATAGCCTACAAGAAATTCAGATATGATAAAGCCGGGAAAGAATACCCCTTGTCCAAATAAAGACATACCTATAAAACAGGCAATAGCAGCCATTATACCTGCTGCCATAGGCCCATAAAGAATACCAAATATAGCGGTTGATAAAAATCCAAAGGTAATATGTATAAATGTAGTATGAATAGCAAATATATAAGATAGTAAAACCGTCAATGCTACAAACATTCCTGTCTTTACAATCATATCAGTTTTCATAAGAAGTACGACTCCTTTTTCTATCCTTCCACTCTAAATACATATGGCGAATAACTTGAATTGGTGATATAAATAACATTCTAGGTCCACCATAGCGCATGATTTCACGTATTTTTTCACGATACGTAGGCGCATAGCAATGCGTTTTACATACACTGCAGAAGGTCTTGCTTTCCATATGAGGACATACATCTATACGATGTTCAGCATATTGCCAAACTTTTTGACACTCCTCACAGAGTTGTCCTTTAGGAGTGTGGTGCTTATTATGACAATAGATGCCAATAATCTGGTACATAGTTTTTAGTTCTAACTTACGTTTCTCATCAACTGTCATGTTTCTCTCCTATTTCACAGACCATGAAACCCAAGCCACCTTATCAACAGTCTTATTATGGATTTCTCCATCAATAGCTAGTGGCTCAATGAGATTTCTAATCTCTTCTTTCATGTCTTCCATGTCTCCCCATCCATTATTATGAAGTCGCATGGTAAAGTAATTAACCGCCTTTTCAAGAGACATGACCTCTGTTTCAGGAACCGTTTTGTAAGTTACTTTCACATTACGCCCCATCTCATGAATTGCATCTAAACATTCTTTCATCTTGCCATCCCACGGGAAAGAATCACGTCCAAAGAAATGTTCAGATAACATATCTACCATTTCGTCGCTCCGTTCGCTGAATGCAATCCACAAGCATTTATCATTACTTGCATCGTGCATGGCGCGAATATTTTCTACATCAAACATAATTGGGCAGAAGATACTGTATGCCAAGTCAAAGCTTTTATCCCAACCTAATTCTCGACGAGTTTCATCAGACCAAGGTCCAATATATAAGCTAAGATCTAAACCTTCTGACTCTGCCAATTGTTTAGCACCGCGAATCATACCATCAGATAAATCGATACCAGTCGCCTTATAGCCTTCCCGAGCTAACCCAAGTGCGTAGTCACAAACACCACAGCCTACATCAAGTGTACGACCATTCGATGAAGGTAATAAATTTTCATCCTTTAAGAAGGCTAAAAAATCAGTGACCTGTGCCTTGCGATCCTCGCGATTGTGCATTTCTACAAAGTACTCGGAACGATGGTTCCATGCGTCTTGCTCATCGCGCCAAGTTTCGTTGACCGTGAGCTCCTGTATTTTATTTGTCATATTATCCCCTCTAAATAGCTACATCCTCAAACGGATGAGTTATAGATACATATATAAGTAATTTTCACTTAGTTAAATTCACTATGTAATTTAACGCTCCCCTATATGTCCTAGTGTTCCGGCTAGGATGTTCAGATTTCCATATAGCTATTCTTATTGTACATTATTCTCAAAACAAAATGTGTTACCCAAATCACATTTATTATGTTATTTCGATATTATTGAATATATAATTTCACATCAATAAACGAATTATCCATATCTAAAACTAGCTCAGTAGCAAAAATACGTTCATACTTCATATACGGAAAAACTCCACTCAAAAAAGTGGAGTTTTTTATTTCTCATATTTTATTGCTAACAGAATTAAATTCTACCTGCTTGTATACATCTATTCTATATAACTATTTCTCTTCTTGCTTCTCTACAACTGTAGAACTATCACCAGTTTTTGATGCGTCTGGTTCAGAAGTATCCTCAGCTTTTGCTATTTCTTGGTCATTGTTTTCTTCAGGCGTTACATTTTCATTATTAGAAGCAGCTTCACGCTCTTGTCTAATGCGTTCTTCTCTCTTAGCTTGTGCCTCTTGTTCTTTCTTTTGTAAGGTCTCACTAACTTTTTCAGTAGTTTCCTTTAATTTATCGCAACCTTTTTTAGCTAGGTCTTTAATAGCTTTAGAATCAGCACCACTGAACTCAGAAAACGCACCTTCTCTATTT
>CAKQBP010000157.1 GCA_934216375.1 uncultured Veillonella sp. | reverse complement strand
GGTAACCTAAGAATAATGCAGCGCCATCATTCATCAACAATTGTTGAATTTGGATTGCATAATCACGACGTTTTGCTGGGTCGAATTCAGTTTCAGCTGCATCTAACAATTGGTCAACTTGTGGATTGGAGTAACCAGAACCATTTTGAGGGTTGGAACCATTGTTATTAGTGTGCCAGTAGTTAGCCAAGAACCAGATTGGATCGCCTGTATTAGCTGTTACGATATTGGAGATAAGCATATCATAGTCGCCTTCTTGACCCATTTTATCGATCAAGTTATAGTCAACTGTTTTGATTTTCATATCGATGCCAACCTTTTTAAGGTCTGCTTGAACAGCTTCTGCATAAAGTGGTAATTCTGCACGAGAGTTATATACTACGAAGTTGAATGTTAATGGTTTGCCATCTTTATCAAGGATCCCATCGCCATCAGTATCTTTCCAACCATCTTCAGCCAACAATTGTTTAGAACGTTCAGGATTATACGCATTAGGATCTTTCAAGTCTTTGAAACCATAGTCCATGGATGGTGGAATTGGAGCGGAACCAGGAATGAATGTACCTTTTAACAATACATCAGCATAGTTTTTACGGTCTGTTGCAGAGATAACTGCAGCACGAACTTTGTCATCCCCAAGAATACCTTTTTGATTAATACGGGCCAATACGACACGAAGAGATGCGATTTCATCTACTTTGAATTTATCATTGCCTTGGAATAAACCAATTTCACCAGGGCCGATGTTAACAGCCATATCTACGTCGCCAGATTGTAAGCTTATAGCGCGAGTATTAGGGTCATCGATGGAAGGAATTTCTACAGTTTTAAATGGTACTGTACCATCCCAGTAGTTTTCGTTCGCAGCCATTTCAGCACGTTCTTTAGTGAAGGATTTAACTACATATGGGCCTGTACCGATAGGACCTTCCTTCGCAAAGTTACGGCCATCTTTTTCAGCTTGAACGTCAACGATTAGGAACAACGGATCCGCTAAAAGGCCAGGCATATTAGGATATTCTTTTGTTGTATGAATAACTAATTGTTGACCATTAGCTTCCATAGAATCATATTCGAAGAATGTTTTCGCACGATTAGACTTTGCAAAAGCACGTTCAATAGACGCCTTTACAGCTGCTGCATCAACTTTTTTACCATTGGAGAATTTCACCTTATCATTGATTGTGAAAGTCCACGTTTTATGGTCTGGGGATACTTCCCATTTAGATGCAATCCATGGTTGAGGTTTCATCTGTTCGTCAAACTTAGCCAATGTTTCACCTACACCATAGCGCATTACAACCCATGCAAAGAAGTTTTCTGTAGGTTCTAAGGTAGATGCGAAGTTAGTAACGCCTACTTTTAATACATCTTTGTTAGCAGCACCATTATTATCAGATCCACAACCAGCTATGAAGGAACCCATCATTACAATACTAAGACCTGCTAATAGGGCCTTTTTCCAAGATTTTTTCATTTAAAATCTCCTTTTACAACTACATGTAAAACATAAAAACATTTAACATCATCACTATCTAAAATAGTTGTGATGGAAAAACCATAATTTCTTACCAGTCATAATGAAACTTTCACTAGATAAAGATTCAAATTTATGAAGGTAAAAACAATTTTATCCTTGATTTTTTGGATCCACTACATCTCGTAAGGAATCAGACCAAAGATTAAAAATAGATACCACGATTAAGATCGACATACCAGGGAATGCCATAAGCCATGGACTTGTTTGCAAGTACTGGCGGCCTTCGTTAAGCATAAGGCCCCATTCAGGTGTTGGTGGCTGTGCACCAAAACCAAGGAAGGAAAGCCCTGCCACCTCAATCATGATGGCCCCAATATCAAGTGCACCTGTAGTAACAACAAGAGGCATAATATTAGGAATAATATGTCGTCTTAAGATAGTTGCCGTAGACGCCCCCATCATAACCGCAGCCGTTACATATTCTTCACCACGTACTTTTAACGTCATAGAACGTACTAAACGAGCATATTTTGCCCAACCTACTACAGATAAGGCCAAAATCGTATTCACAATGCTACCACCCAAAATACCAGCAATAGCGATGGCTAAAACAACACCTGGAAAGGATAACATAATATCAGCTAGGCGCATGAGAACCATTTCGACTTTGCCGCCGAAATAGCCTGCTATAGCACCGATGATAGTACCAATGCTCACCATGATAACGACGATGGATACGCCCATGAACAAGGATAATTGAGTACCATAAATGATACGAGATAATACATCACGTCCTAATTTATCTGTACCAAACCAATGTTGGCTGCTTGGTGCTTGCAATGCCTGATTTATATTTGAGGTGAAAGCATCGCCCGGTGCAAGCCAGGGTGCAAAGATAGCGATGAGAACAATGATAATCATCAACCCACTATAGAAAGAGAACAATTTATGTTTTTGAATAAATTCTGCCATTATGCTCTCTCCCTTTTCAATCTAGGGTCTAATAAGATATATGATGCATCAACCAATGCGTTAATACACATATATGCTAAAGCAACCCACAACACAAAACCTTCGATCAATGGATAATCGCGCATGGTAATAGCATAAATTGCCATATTCCCAAGTCCCGGCCAAGAGAATACCATTTCTACGACTGCCACACCACCTAGTAACCAACCAATAACAACACCAAGAATAGTGATGAGTGGTAACACCGCATTAGGTAAAATATGACCGAATAAAATTTTTATCTCACTAACACCGCGAGCACGAGCGCCAATAACATAATCCTTTTGCATTTCCTCAAGGATAACGAGCCGCACTTGACGCATGTATTTAGACCCAACAACAACTGCCAAAGTAATAGCGGGCAAAATAACACCAGACGCAGTCACGCGAGAGGATGCAATCGGTACAAGGCCTAATTTAAGACCGAAGATGTAAATCAGTACAAGACCTAACCAGAACGTAGGCATAGATACGCCTACGAAGGATAGAAATCTCAACACATAATCAACCCATTTGTTACGATTTAAGGCGCTTATAATACCTGCAGGCAATGCATAGAGCAGCGTAAATACTAAAGCCGTACCCGCTAACATTAATGTACCTGGTAAAGCCTCCAACATACGATCTACTACTGGTTTTTTAGCAGAATAACTCATCCCTAAATCACCTTGTGCGACATTGACGACCCAGTTTGCATACTGTACTACAAATGGTTTATCTAACCCAAGCTGAGCTCGAGTTTCATCGATAAGCTCCTGAGATACGATAGAATCTGCCGTTTCAAGTAACATCGTTACTGGGTCACCTGGTGCTAAATAGGTGAGACAAAATGTCAAAAATGTGATGCCAAACAAGGTAACAATAAATTGCCCCAATTGTTTGACAAAGCGTTTGCCCATAGGCGCCTCCTAAACTCTCTAAACACTAACAACAATTCAAATGACAAACTAATGGTACTAGCTTTTTTATATAGCGATGAAGCTTAAAGGCTAGGGAACGAAAAAAGGTTAGTCGCCCGACTAACCCAAATTAAGCACAGCATATGTATACCATGCCTTTAGAGCAGGCTTTCTGACTCTGATTCATCGCAACATTTCGGCCTTCCCAGTTTCCCAGTGACCCTATAATGAAACCTTGCTCCTCATTACAGCTATTTGCATAGTATGGGTTTTTCACCCATTTTCCTCTTTTACGCTCGGTAAATACCGACACTCACTAGTTCATTCATTTTTATCGATTATAAATATACTATATTAATACTCTATTTACAATACATATACCCCTTATGGGTATATGTATTTCGCTTATTTTCAATATAGTTTTTATACTGATAAAAAATATTAATTAGTGATTAAATTCATAATCCTGCATAAAATTATATAAATTAACTT
>CAKQBP010000156.1 GCA_934216375.1 uncultured Veillonella sp. | reverse complement strand
TACGACAGCGAGTATAAAATAATAAACCGTATATATAACGATTATTACCTGCATAGGGATCAGTAGTAGATCCAGTAGGTAATTCATACTATTCTCCTCCACACATCTATTTACGTACTATATTTAAAGCTCCATTAATGAGCCCAAACATCACATAGCCTGCAAAAATCATAACAGCCCAAGTATGCCAATCATACACGAGACAAGCTATAACAAAGATGGCTGTAAGTACAATAGAAAGTTTATTGATATAAATCGCACTTTTACCTTTAAAGTCAGGATATTTAATTTCACTAACCATTAGGAAACCCACACCAATCATGCAAAATACCAATACGAATTGAGGTACTGATACTCCACACAATACATAAGTCGCTGCTAAGCAACCTGCGGCTGGAATTGGTAAACCTTCAAAATAGCCATGAACTTCGTCAGTTTTAATATTAAAACGCGCTAAACGAAATGCACCAAGTACTGCAAACGCTAGTAATGGCACATATGCAACCCAACCTAAACCGTACAATTCTTTCATATAGAGCATGTAAGCAGGTGCTACACCGAATCCCACTACATCAGACAAAGAATCTAATTCACGGCCCATTGGACCGGCAACGTCTAAGGCTCTTGCTACGCGACCATCTAAGCCATCTGCTACTAGGGATAACAATATACATATAGCAGCACAGAAAGTATTACCCGTAGCAGATAAGGTGATACCAAGAACACCAAAGGCTAAATTTGCACTTGTAAACAAATTTGGAATAATAGATTTATTCATGACGCAACCTCCCGATAACAGTATCACCACCAGTAATATGTTGACCTTTTTCCACGAATAACTCTACATCCTTATCCATATAGAGCTCAGTACAGGAACCGAACTTAATCATCCCGTACAACTGACCGCGTTCAAGTACACTATCTAGGTCTGTCCAAGATACGATACGTCTTGCTAAAAGGCCCGCAATTTGCGTTACTAATACGGAAGTACGATCATTTTCAATACAAATAGTATGACGTTCATTTTCAAAACCTACATCATCTTTGAAAGCGGGTAAGAAACTACCCATCGTATAGTGACGATATGTAATTTTACCATCAATAGGCGCACGATTAGCATGCACGTCAAAAACAGATAAGAAAATAGTTACTTTTTTACACTCTTTGTGTAAGTAAATATCTTCGTATACATCAGAAATATCCATGATTTTACCGTCCGCCGGAGATAAAATCAAATCTGGATCTTGAGGGATTACACGTTTAGGATTTCTAAAGAAATTGACGAAAAATAATGCCAGAATAAATGAAATAATCGCAATTACATAATGTCCTAAATATCCTAACACCACAGTGATAATGAGCATAGCTCCTATCAGAGGAAACCCTTCCTTAATTATTGGTCCTGTAGGCACGATTCAACACTCCTCTATTTATTTCTAATAACGGTCCACATAAACTTTGGAATAGCCAACATACGGCCAATCCGTTGAGGTTCTAAATATAATCGATACAACCATTCAAGTCGATTTTGTTGCATCCATTCTGGGGCCCGAGGAATATTACCTGCCAAGACATCAAAGGAACCACCAATTCCGATGGCAACTACGCCATCGAGGTGACTCAACTTTTCTGCAATCCATTGTTCTTGCTTTGGCACACCTAAGGCAACAAATACCAATTTTGCCTTAGAATCAGCTATAGATTTAATGATTTCTTGTTCCTCTGCACTATCAAAGAATCCGTCATGAATTCCTGCTATATTTAACGCACCTACCTGAGCAGATACATTATCAATCGCTCGTTGAGCAACACCTGGTGCCGCCCCCAAGCAGTATACAGGAATTTGATGAGTCGCCGCAACTTTAAACAATTCCTTAGTTACGTCTACGCCTGTTACACGTTCAGGCACATGTTCTCCTTGACGCTCTGCAGCCCACAAAATGCCAGCCCCATCGGGAACGACGAGACTAGCATTATTCAATATGGAGTGCAATGTAGGATTTTCATTAGCCAACATAACCATTTCTGCATTAGCCGTTGCTACTAAATGTAGCCCCGGCTGTTCAGTTAATTGTAAAATACGTTGGACTGCCTCATCCATTGTGACACAATCGATAGGCACAGATAAAACAGAAATACGTTTATTCAATGTAATACTCCATTATCAACCACTATAATTTGGTGCTTCAACGGTAATGCTTACATCATGCGGATGACTTTCTTTCAAACCAGCCGCTGTAATTTGAATGAATTGAGTATTTTCAATCATTTCTTGGATGTTATGACATCCGCAATACCCCATACTTGCACGCAAACCACCAACCATTTGGAAAATTGTATCAGCCAACATACCTTTATACGGTACGCGACCTTCTATACCTTCAGGAACTAATTTCTTAGCTTCTGTTTGGAAATATCGATCTTTACTACCAAGTTTCATAGCCCCTAAACTACCCATGCCACGGTATACTTTATAAGAACGGCCTTGATAGATTACTGTTTCTCCAGGGCTTTCATCAGTACCGGCTAAAATATTGCCCATCATAACTACATTGGCGCCAGCCGCGATAGCTTTAGCAATATCGCCAGAGTATTTAATGCCCCCATCAGCGATGATAGGAATTCCATAACGACGACCTACTTGAGCAGACTCATAGACTGCCGTAATTTGAGGTACCCCAATACCAGCAATGACACGAGTTGTACAAATGGAACCAGGTCCAATACCAACCTTAACCGCATCGGCACCAGCTTCGATAAGAGCCTCAGTGCCTGCTGCAGTTGCCACATTACCTGCAATTACAGGAATGTGAGGATACGCTTGTTTAATGTCCTTCAACGTACGAAGAACACCTGCAGAATGCCCATGGGCAGTATCAACAATAATTACGTCAGCTTTAGCAGATACAAGCGCATCAAGTCTATCATACAAATCTTGAGAAACACCTACTGCAGCACCAACTAATAATCGGCCACTACCATCCTTTGCTGCATTTGGATATTTAGTCGCTTTTTCAATATCTTTAATCGTAATTAAGCCTTTTAAGTTACCATCGCCATCTACAAGAGGTAATTTTTCAATACGATGTTCACTTAAGATAGCTTTAGCCGCTTCAAGAGATGTACCTTCCGGTGCAGTAACAAGGGAATCTTTTGTCATGCACTCCCCGATTTGTCGGCTTAAATCAGTTTCAAAACGCATATCGCGATTTGTAATGATCCCTACTAGTTTACCATGTTCTGTGATAGGTACACCAGAAATTTTATATTTTTCCATAAGTTCTGCTGCATCGGATAGTAAATTTTGAGGGCTTAAGAAAATAGGATCAACGATAACACCGTGTTCAGAGCGTTTTACCTTGTCAACTTCATGAGCTTGCTCTTCAATAGACATATTTTTGTGGATAACGCCAAGACCTCCTTCACGAGCCATAGCAATCGCCATCCGTGATTCAGTAACCGTATCCATCCCAGAACTAATCATAGGAATATTTAATGTAATGTCACGAGTTAATTGAGTTTTTAACTCTACTTGATTAGGCAGTATATCAGAAGCTGCTGGTATTAATAATACATCATCAAAAGTTAGTCCACGCATACCGAATTTATCGTCTCTCATATTTCTTTCCTTTCCGTATAATAAAACAAAACTACGACCCGCCTAGTCCCTATGGACTAGGCGGTCAGTCGTAGCCTTAGCGTTCAGACCGCAAAATGCCGCCTTCCATATAATCGTCTTTTTTCATATCTACGAAGATAACTTTTACTGCATCAGCAGGAACATTTACGATATCAACCGCAGCTTTTGTAATTGCTTCACCTAATTGTTTCTTTTGTTCTTTTGTACGCCCTTCGACGAGCTCTACATGAATAATTGGCATATTAACC
>CAKQBP010000155.1 GCA_934216375.1 uncultured Veillonella sp. | reverse complement strand
TGTAAATGCTATTCACGCAGGTCTCGAATGTGGTTTGTTAAAAGGCGTATTGCCAAATACACAGATGATTAGCTTTGGGCCTACTATCGTAAGTCCTCATACACCAACAGAACGCGTTCATTTACCTTCTGTTGAAAATGTATATATGTACCTCAAAGCATTATTAGCAAAATTACAATAAAATAAATAATTACTATATTTTTGATGTATAATTTGTTATACTATAAGCAAATAGCACATCAAATTACGAGACCCATGTAATAATGACTCTCCAACCCTCCTACAAGTAATTCAGCCAATCTCTCCAACTGAATTATCTTGTAGGAGGGATTTTTTTATAAAAATTTCTCAACTATACAAATAAATATTTATTCACATGGGAGTATTCCTTCATATGTGAACAACATGTAATGCATCATTTTATTTATAAATAATTATGAATATCAACTACATGTGTCAGTATACTCATATATAGTATATAACCTATAAATTTCAGAGAAGACTGTTAAACTCTGAGGAACTTGCTAGTCTCCATATACCCCATAGAGTATTTTCTGTGTTATCCTATAGGTGTATACTGTGTTTACATTACGCAGGAGGTATATATGATTCCAATAGTTATTATATCCGGATTTCTAGGTTCTGGAAAAACAACATTATTACAACATATATTAAAAGAACATACATCGAAAGATAAAATTCTTATTATAGAAAATGATTTTGGTGAAACTAGCCTTGATGCGACTAATCTTGCAAAAACAGGGGCTACAGTCCGCGAAGTAACCTCTGGCTGTATTTGTTGTAGCTTACAAGGAAATTTCCAGCAAGCACTACTTGATATTCTCCAAAATTACAAAATCGATATGATCTACATCGAGCCATCAGGTGTTAGCAAGCTTAGTGAAATCATCCATACTTGTAACGACGAGGACATTGCAAAATCTGCTTACGTTCACGCATCGATAACGACTGTCGATGCTATGCAAGCACCAATGTTTATCAAAAATTTCGGTCTTTTCTTCAAGGATCAAATCACTCATAGTGATGCGATTTTTTTGAGCCATACAGAAGATATTCAACAAACAAGCATTACAAAACGTATGATTCGCGACCTCGCGCCACATACACCAATCCATGAAGAAGCATGGGATACCATCAGTTTGCGTGATTACATCAAGCGCCTGTATCATTGTCATGATGATCACTGTTTGCACGATGAACATTTATTTATGAGTCATACCTTTAAGGATTTACGTACTCTCAGTCTCGCACAGTGGAAAACTATTTTAGAAGGCATGCCTGATACAGTGCTTCGTGCCAAAGGGATTGTACCTACTACAGAAGGCCCACACGAACTCCAGTACGGCACACATTATTGTTCGCTTTCACCTAGTGAAACTAATGACTATAGTTTAGTCGTTATCGGAACAGATTTTAATGTACCAATGGTACATAACGAAGTGTGTCAATCATGATTCCTGTTTATATCGTTACAGGGTTTATTGGATCCGGTAAAAGCACGTTCATAAACAAACAATTACAATACCGAAAAAAGCTAGGCGGTACCGCAATAATCAGCGCCGAAGAAGGCAGTGAGCCTCTTATCAAAGAGCCCTTACAACTCAATGCGGATGAACTCAGTGCCATCGTTCCTAGCGATATCAAGTCTTACGAGTTGATAGCCTGTAAAATTGCGGATTATGTAAAACGACTACAGCCAAAAGAGCTATGGATTGAGTGGAATGGCATGGTAAGCTTTCACCAACTAGAAGCCTTACTATATAGCGATATATTAAGCCACCTGGTACAAATAGAAAAGGTGTTATATATTTGTACCGATCAATTTGTTTCAACCATACTCCCTGGCTTAGGTAATGACGTAATGAGTCAATTATACAGCGCAGATTGTATCATCACAGAATCCGATACACATCACGCTTTATTGCGCACCTACAACGGAGAGGCTAAAATTGTAACCACTCCCACCCCTGAAAAAGTGGAGCAGCTGTGCCGAAATTCTACATGGGGACTCATTCCCAATCTATTAGTTATTGGTGTTACAACTTATATACTGTTAGTCACAGCTTTTCGCCATGACATCCCCTATTCTATCCACCAATGCTTCGCTATAATCACGGGTCTCATCATCGAAGCCATCCCATTCCTATTGCTAGGCACGGTAGGCTCAACGATTATTCGCTATTTCGTACCACAACGAGTGCTACTAAAACTGTTAGGCGACCATTCTTGGAAAAGTTATGGGGCTGCTATGGTCAGTGGCTTTGCCTTGCCAATTTGTGACTGTGCTATCATCCCCTTATTCAAGGCACTAATAGACAGAGGTATCCCTTTATCGGTAGCCCTTTTATTTATGCTCGCTAGTCCGATTATAAACCCTATCACCATTCTTTCTACTTGGTATGCATTTCCAGACAATCCTATGCTCTCCGTATGGCGTATCGTTTTAGGACTAGTTGTGGCCTTGTTAGTAGCCCTATCATTCCGATTCTGGCCTCCAGCCACATCTATATTGAAAGCAAGAGCACCACAGAGTCTTAGCTACGAAGAAATCGTTTTAGAAACAACTAAAACTAAATATATTAATAAAAAAAGATTGTTAATCCATATGGAACAAGAGTTTTCTCAACTCTTATTCTATTTCTCCATGGCGGCAACTGTACTATCTATAGTTCAAGTGTATGGCAAACCTTGGCTTCTCAATGCAGGATTAACCTTGCCAGAATTTACAGCCATTCCAATTTTACTGATGTTAGCATTCTTCTTCTCAGTCTGCTCTACATCAGATGCTATCATCGGTAAATCCTTGAGCACTTTATTTCCGATTAGCTCCGTAATGGGATTCCTCATCTTGGGTCCGATGCTAGATATCAAAAACGTATATATATTAAAACAATATATGCCTACCTCATTTATCATACGATTAAGTATAACGATTGCCGTTATGTCCTATATAGCAGCATTAGTATTCAAATTTTTTCTTAGCTAGTTTACAAATTTTTACTTAGTTAGTAGGCAAATTCTTACTTAACTACTTTCCAATTCACAATTACTCATTAAATTAACGAGCTACTATTTGTAATTCAGTATAATCATTACATCTTATAGTGTAATATATCTTAATTTTAAGATAATTATTATCTCAGTTCTTAATTGATTAAAAGGAGATGATTTCATGACATTAGGACTGAAAGATCGCTTTTCTATCGTGAAAGGTCTATTGTATCTCACCTTAGGTATCTGCTGTATTTACCTCATTGTGACAGGTCGTTATTTGAACTATATTGCACCACGTTATGAACTTTTACTAGGTATTAGTGGTGTTGCCCTTATTTTAGGAGGTCTAGCGACGATCATTTGGGCGCCTTCAAAATACTACAAGCATAACTGGAAGTCTATCGTTCCGATTATTATTCCCATTATGTTGCTCATCATTCCTCCCGTTCTTGTACCATCAACAGGCGTTCATGGTGCCGCTCGCGTAAACGATGATACTAACAATTTCGACTTTACGAACGATGCTATTGGAGAGGTTGTCACCGTTAACAGTGAAAGTAAAGAACCAGGGATTTCCAAGGACAAAAAAGAAATCGTTTTGAACTCAGATAATTTCTATCAAACCATTGTAAAGGTTGGATCTAATGTTGATCAATATAAAGACTACACAGTTTATATGACAGGCTATGTAAACCGCGAAGATAATACATTAAAATCTAACGAATTTACTATTTCTCGTATGGCTATGGCTTGTTGTATTGCTGACGTTGCCCCTATTGGCATGACAGCCTATAAAACAGATGGTGATAGCTTACAAAATGAACAATGGGTATCGATTGAAGGTAAGGTTTCTACGCGAGACTTCCACGGTCGTAAACAACCATATGT
>CAKQBP010000154.1 GCA_934216375.1 uncultured Veillonella sp. | reverse complement strand
GCTTTATGTACTATATCCTTATTAGTACCTACAAGACGAACGGTACCTGCTTCTACCGCCTCAGGACGTTCTGTAGTATCACGTAGTACGAGCACTGGTTTACCAAGGGCAGGCGCTTCCTCTTGAATCCCACCAGAATCAGTAAGAATCAAGTAAGATTTAGCCATCAAGTTTGCAAACGGTTCATAATCAAGAGGGTCAATTAATGTAACACGCTCCACAGAACCAAGTTCCTCTTGTACCACTTGGCGAACCTTAGGGTTTTTATGTACAGGGAACACAACTTGAATATCTTCAAATTCATTAATTAAATCGCGAATGGCTTGATATACATGGCGCATAGGTTCACCTAAGTTTTCTCGGCGATGTGTGGTAACAAGAACCGTACGTTTTTTAGGATCAAGAGCATTAATAGCTGCATCATCGAATACATAGTTGTCTTGCACCGTCGTATCAAGAGCATCGATAACAGTATTACCCGTTACATAAAGATGTTCTGTATTAATATTTTCTTTTTTTAAATTGCTTTCAGAACTAGAAGTAGGCGCAAAGTGATACGTCGCAATAGAGCCCGTCAATTTGCGATTCATCTCTTCAGGGAACGGAGAGTAAATATCACCTGTCCGTAATCCTGCTTCCACGTGACCTACAGGAATTTCTTGGTAGAAAGAAGCCAAGGCCCCAGCAAAGGTAGTTGTAGTATCACCATGAACGAGTACCACATCAGGTTTTGCTTCTTCTAATACATCTTTAAGGCCCATCAAAGCACGATTAGTTACATCATATAGTGTTTGACCTTGACTCATAATATTTAAATCATAGTCTGGGGTAATATTAAACAAGTTTAGTACTTGATCGAGCATATCTCGATGCTGTGCCGTAACGGTTACGATAGGTTCCATATCTGGTGCTGCTTGTAACGCTTTTACAAGAGGAGCCATCTTGATAGCCTCAGGTCTTGTACCAAAGATTGTCATAACTTTTAACATAGTTGCCTCCAACGTAGTAGGATAGAAAAAATGGGGCGCCAAGCACCCCACAGATGGTTATTCCTTATGAGAATCATCAGTATTCTCCAAAGCTTTAGCCAATTCATCGCGATCAAAGGATATGGTATCATCCGAGTCGCTGCGTTCAATTGTAGGACGTGGTAACGGATGCCCTGCCGCATCACTATGCATGATAACGCCAAGACGTCGTGCAATATAAATACTACACAAGAAAATTACTAATACCAAGGTCGCGCCGACCCAAGCATTAACCTCTGCAACGATAACAGATACACCGCCGAAAAGAGCTGTTACTGCATACATCAACAATACAGCTTGCTTTTGTGTTAATCCTTGTGCCAATAAGCGATGGTGAACATGACCTTTATCGGGTTTAAAGATGGGACGCCCACTGATTTTACGGCGCACAATGGCAAATAAGGTATCCAAAATCGGCAATCCTAATACGATAGCTGGTACTACTAATGCAATGGTAGCAGCCGTTTTAACGGCGCCCATAACAGAAATAGCAGCCAATGTATAACCGAGAAGCATAGAGCCCGTATCACCCATAAAGATCTTTGCAGGGTTAAAGTTATACCGTAAGAAGCCTACTGTTGCACCTGCCAAGGCAAGAGAAATACAAGCGAGGTCGGTTTGACCAAGTTGCAATGTCATTGCACAAACAGCGATACATGCGATAAAGGAAATACCTGCAGCCAAGCCATCAAGTCCATCAATTAGGTTTACAATATTTGTAAAACCAACTATCCAGAAAATAGTCAATGGAATAGCCCAATACTTGAGATATACTACACCACCCCAAGGAAGGTTAATGAAGTCTACTCGAATATCATAAGCCACCAGAATAGCAGCTGCTATAATTTGTCCCATTAACTTAGTTTTTGGCTCAATTTGTTTAATGTCGTCCCAAATACCAACTAGCACCAAAATGACCGTACCAAGGACAAACCCAAACAATTTATGATCATGCGGGATGGAATTGTTAAAAAGAACCGATCCCACATAACCGAGAAAGATTGCTAATCCACCAAGTCGTGGAATCGCACCATGATGCACTTTTCGAGCATCAGGCTTATCTATTGCCCCAACAGCAACGGCAAAGCGTTTTACCAATGGGGTAAGTGCAAAGGTTATGATGAGCGCTAGTGCAAAGGCCCACACATAATCGAGCACATATTCACTCATAAGACACCTCCAACAAGTAGGTTGTAAAAACGGATTAATTCGTTAAGCTACGAATAGGAGCAGGAATTCTTCCACCACGGGCAATGAACTCGGCTGCACTATATGGACTCACTTCAATAATAGGAGCATAGCCTAATAATCCACCAAACTCAACAACCTCTCCAACAGTCTTACCAGGTACAGGAATTACACGAACCGCAGTTGTCTTATTATTAATCATACCAATTGCTGATTCATCTGCAATGATAGCAGAAATGGTATCAGCAGTAGTGTCTCCAGGAATAGCAATCATATCAAGACCTACAGAACATACACATGTCATGGCCTCTAATTTATCAAGCGTCAAACTGCCACAGGATACAGCATCAATCATGCCTGCATCTTCTGAGACAGGAATGAATGCACCACTAAGCCCACCTACGTGAGAGGAAGCCATAAGACCACCTTTTTTCACCGCATCATTAAGTAATGCTAGTGCTGCTGTAGTGCCATGACACCCACAAGAGGACAAGCCCATCTCTTCAAGAACATGAGCTACAGAGTCACCTACAGCTGGCGTTGGCGCCAAAGATAAATCGATAATACCAAATGGTTTACCAAGACGACGAGATGCCTCTTGCGCTACCAATTGACCTACGCGCGTGATTTTGAAAGCAGTACGTTTAATCGTTTCTGCTACAACGTCAAAGGCTTGTCCTCGAACGGATTCAAGCGCATGTTTTACAACACCCGGGCCAGATACACCTACAGAAATAGCACTATCCCCTTCTGTTACTCCGAAGAAAGCACCCGCCATAAACGGATTATCCTCTACAGGATTACAGAAAATAACGAGTTTAGCACAACCAAGAGCATCATTATTCTTTGTAAGTTCTGCGGTTCTCTTAACGATGATACCCATATCGCGCACTGCGTCCATGTTGATACCAGTTTTAGTTGAACCCACCGCAACAGAGCTACAAACAATATCCGTAGTTGCCAGCGCTTCAGGAATAGAGTCAATCAAAATACGATCAGCTCGTGTAGCGCCCTTTGTTACAAGCGCAGAAAAGCCGCCGATAAAATTAACACCTACAGTTTTTGCAGCACGATCCATAGCTTCCGCCACAGGAACATAGGATGTTAAATCACTACCACCTGCTACAAGAGAAATGGGTGTTACAGAAATACGCTTGTTGATAATAGGAATACCGAACTCGCGTTCAATATCTTCACCCGTAGATACAAGGTGTTCTGCCTCTTTTGTAATACGGTCATAAATACGGTCACACAACTCTTTACCAGAACTAGATGCGCATTCGAGCAAGCTGATCCCCATCGTAATAGTACGCACATCAAGCTTGTTATCATGAATCATCTGATTCGTTTCTAAAATATTGTCGATAGATAACATAAGTGCCTCCTATCCTACACGGTGCATGCTCAAGAAAATATCAGCATGTTGTGCACGGATTTCAACACCTAGTTCTTTACCTTGAGTCGTTAAAGCCGCTTGGATAGCTGTAAGATTTTTCATATCTTCAGACTTGGTTTCACACATAATAATCATATTGAAAACTCCATCAAGGATGGTCTGATTAATGGACATAATATTTACACCGTAGTTAGCGAGTACGGTACTAACCCCAGCAATGATACCAACGCGGTCTACGCCGACAACGGTAACAACTAATTTCATAACATCACCTTCTCTAAGCACTACAAACTATATAGCCAGTATAGGGCATTCA
>CAKQBP010000153.1 GCA_934216375.1 uncultured Veillonella sp. | reverse complement strand
GTCCAATGGTATTGATAACGCCTAGAAACCCCAAGCGAGCCTCTTCTTCACCAGCAATACATTCTAAATCCAAACCCGTTCGTTCTTTTACGGATTCAATAAAAGCATCCCCATTTTTAGCCAAACGTACTGCTGCGGTAGCAACAGCTTTAATCGTATTTGCCTCCATTGCATCAGCCATGTGTACAAAACCTTTTAGAGCACGCAAAGAGCGTTCCATAGCTTCTTTGGTCAGTTCGTGAGTTCCCCACATATTCTCACTGAGACGTACACTTTCTTTCTCTTGATATATCAGTCGATAACTACCAGTCTTAGAAATTTCATATATGACAAAACGAACTGAGTTCGAGCCTAAATCTATAAATGCAATACGTTTCATGTTGCTATCCTCATCTTACTTCTGTTCAGTCTGAATATACTTTAGTATACCATAGAAAAACGCGATTCTCACCGATAAGGGAGAACCGCGTTTTATAATTTATAATTCTAATTTAGTTTTATCATGTATTCTAATACTTTATACGCAAAAACTTAGTAATTAAAGCCAAACAGATATTTTATTCGCTAATAATCTTATGAACTAGTTTCTACATTTACTCGATACCAAATACTCGTTTACCATTATTAAAAGCAATTTCACAAAACTCATCTACATCGAGCCCTTTAAGGCTTGCAATTTCTTCTGCCACAAACTGAGTTTTACTTGGATCATTACGACGGCCTCTAAATGGTGGTGGTGTCAAATACGGTGAATCGGTTTCAATGAGGATTCGTTCTAATGGCACTTGTCTTGCCACTTCCTTAAGATTTGTAGACTTAGGAAATACTACAGGACCTGCAAAGGAAATATAAAAGCCCATTTTAATGGCTTCTTTTGCCATCTCCCAGCTACCAGAATAGCAATGGAAAATGCCCCAGTTATCCTTCCCTTCATTGCGCAAGATATTCATAATATCACCATGTGCATCGCGGTCATGGATAATAATCGGGAGTTCTACTTCACGAGCAAGCTCTAACTGACGAATAAATACGCGTTTTTGTGTTTCACGGTCAGAAAAATCATAGTAATAATCTAGTCCAATTTCACCAATAGCACGTACCTTATCATTGTTAAGAGCTTGTTCCTTATAAAACTCGTAGTCTTCTTCTGTAAAGTCCTTTGATTCATGGGGATGAGTCCCTACAGCAGCATATAATTGATTGTACTGTTTAGCCAAAGCTAAACCAGACTCAACGGTACCTCTATCAACACCAGGAATCATAATATATTCTACACCTGTATCAAAGCAGGCTTGTAACATCTCATTACGATCATTATCAAAACGCCCATCATTTACATGAGCATGTGTATCAAAAAGTTTCATTATTTAACCACACTTCCTGCCGGTAATGATTCGATATTTGTTACCTCTAAATGTTCTTCCCAATCAGAGGCGGACAAAATCATACCATAAGACTCAATGCCCATCATCTTTTTAGGAGCCAAGTTAGACAAATAGATTACCTTTTTACCAACCATAGTCTCCGGTTCATAATATTGGGAAATACCACTTAATACGGTGCGTTCTTCAATACCGATATCCAATACAAATTTCAACAACTTCTTGGACTTAGGCACCTTTTCACAGCTTATAACTTTAGCTACACGAAGATCGAGTTTCTCAAAGTCATCATAGGTAATATTTTCTTTTAATGGTGGAATATTAGATGTATCTACAGCTTCTTCAACTTCTTCTGTAACAACTACATCTACCATTTCAGGAACTTCAAAACGTGGATAGATAGGCTCACCTTTTACAACCTTAGTACCTGTTGCCAATAATCCCCAAGTTTTAGCATCTTCCAACGTAGCCGCTTCAAAACCTGTAAGCCCTAATTGTTCCCAGATTTTTGGAGCTCCTACAGGAATTACAGGGCTTACCAAGATGGCAATGATACGCAATGCCTCTGCCAAGTGATACATAGCAGATTGCAAGCGCGCTTTATCATGCGCATCTTCAGATTTAGCCAATACCCAAGGCATTGTTTCATCAATGTATTTATTCATGCGACCAATAAAAGCCCATACAGTTTTGATAGCTTTATTAAGCTCCATATTTTCCATCGCCGCTTCAAAATCTTTTGCAGTTTGAACGGCTAATGTAGATACATCACGGTCCAAATCGTCCATATCATCGCATTTTGTAATCACACCACCATGGTATTTTTCAATCATCGCAATAGTACGGTTTAATAAATTACCTAAATCATTAGATAAATCTGCATTAATTTTTGTAACGAAGTTAGGTAACGTAAAGTTGCCGTCATTACCTAACGTAATCTCGCTTAATAAGTAATAACGCAAAGAATCTGCACCATATGTATCAATCAATGGGATTGGATCGATTACGTTCCCCAAGGATTTACTCATCTTTGTACCATCTACAATCATCCAACCGTGTCCAAATACCTTTTTTGGTAATGGCAACTCAAGGCTCATGAGCATCATAGGCCAAATAATTGTATGGAAACGTACGATTTCCTTCCCCACTAAATGAAGATCTGCAGGCCAGTATTTTTTATATAGTTCACCATCACCATCAAATGGAGAGAGTGCACTAATATAGTTCACTAATGCATCAAACCAAACATATACTACATGTTTAGGATCAAATGGAACCTTGATTCCCCAATCAAAGGATGTACGGGATACTGCCAAGTCTTCTAGACCTTGTTTTACAAATTGAATCATCTCATTGCGACGAGATTCAGGCTGAATAAAGTCAGGATTCTCTTCAATAAACTTAAGCCATTGATCCGTATATTTACCGAGTTTGAAGAAATAACTTTCCTCTTTAACACGCTCTACAGGGCGACCGCAATCCGGACAAGTATGATTAGGTCCTAGCTTCTGCTCTGTCCAAAAAGTTTCGTCCGGTGTACAATACCAGCCTTCATATTCGGCTTTGTAAATATCGCCCTTCTCATAAGCTTTTGTAAATAACGCTTGAACAACCTTTTCATGACGTTCATCGGTAGTCCGAATAAAATCGTCATTGGAAATATGCATTTTTTCCCACAATGCTTTAAAACCATTTACAATATTTGTAGTATATTCAAGAGGAGTAATGCCTTGTGCTTCTGCAGCACGTTGGATTTTTTGGCCATGTTCATCTGAACCAGTCAAAAAACGTACATCATATCCTGCTAATCGTTTAAAACGTGCGATTGTATCGGCTACAGATGTACAATACGTATGACCAATGTGCAACTTAGCACTTGGATAATAAATAGGTGTCGTAATATAATACGTTTTCTTTGTGTCTCCCATGATGAGCCTCCTTCTAACCTTCGAATGGGAAGGTTTAACGTTCTACAATATTATATACATCCCGGCGGGAAACGTTAAAACGCTTTGCCACCTGGCGAATAGCTTCTTTTTTAGGTACCCCTGTATCTACAAGGGCTTGCACAGCATCTTCATAAGATACTGGTTTATCCAACACTTCACTAGTATCAGACTCCACTGTATCAGCACCGCCTACGATAAGGACGAATTCACCTTTATAGGTGAGCTGTTCTAAATCCTTTATAAGGCTTTCTAGATCCGTGCGTACGAAGGTTTCAAACTTCTTCGTCAGTTCCCTTACCACCGTTATAGAGCGATTACCAAAGACTTCATACATATCTTGTAAAACCTCTTGTAATCGATGCGGGGCTTCGTAAAACAGCAAAGTTCCCATCACTTGTGAAAGTCTTTTTAATTCTTCAATACGATGTTTCCCCCGTTTAGGCAAGAACCCTACAAAGGTAAAGGATTTAGTATCTAAACCTGATGCAATAAGTGCTGTTAACGCCGCATTGGCTCCTGGTAATGGAACTACAGTTATGCCTTCTTCAATAGCCTTTGTTACAAGGTCTGCCCCTGGATCAGAAATAGCAGGCATGCCTGCAT
>CAKQBP010000152.1 GCA_934216375.1 uncultured Veillonella sp. | reverse complement strand
TCGCAGAAATAACAACAGATACAGCGATTGTTAATGCAAACTGTTTGTAAAGAATACCTGTCATACCACCCATGAACGCAACTGGTACAAATACAGCAGTCAATACAAAGGCAATACCAATTACTGGTCCTTGCACATTTTCCATCGCTTTAATAGCCGCCTCTTTTGGAGGTAAACCATTATATTTTAACTCATATTCAACAGCTTCTACTACGACGATAGCATCATCAACAACACGGCCGATAGCCAAAACCATGGCAAAAAGCGTCAAAGTGTTAATAGAGAAATCTAATAAAACAAAAGCACCAAATGTGCCAAGCAAAGATACTGGCACAGCAATCATAGGAATGATTGTGGATCGCCAAGATTGTAAGAAGACATATACTACAACTAAAACAAGGAGCAATGCCTCTACAAATGTATGCTCAACCTCATTAATAGATGCACTTACGAATTTAGTATTATCTACAACTACGTTATATTGCATATCTGGTGGGAAGGATTTAGATTGCTCATCTAGAACCTTCTTAACATTAGCAATTGTTTCTAATGCATTAGCATCATTTTGTAGGGAAATAGCAAAACCGGCAACCTCTTTATGAGCAGATTTTGCGATGAAGTCATACCCTTCAGCCCCAATTTGAATACGGGAGACATCTTTTAGATGTAATACCTTACCATTAGTACTTTTAATAGCAATATTACCAAATTGTTCAGGTGTTACGAGACGTCCATCAATTTTGATAGGATATTGAAAGGCTTGTTCACCATTTGTAGGGTTTTTCCCTACTGTACCTGCTGCGGCTTGTAAGTTTTGACCTTTAATAGCCGCCGTAACTTCAGAGATAGTAACACCAAGTTTTTGCATCTTCGCAGGATCCAACCAAATGCGCATAGAATAATCAGATCCGAACTCTTGTACAGAACCAACACCCTTAATGGATTTGATAGTATCCATCATATAATTGGTACCATAGTTCTTTAAGAATGTTGCATCATATGTGCCATTTGGTGAACTCAAAGAAAATATAAGTGCCATATCACCAGAAGATTTAGTAGTTGTAACACCTACAGCTTGTACCTCTGAAGGCAATTGTGCAAGTGCTGCTTGAACACGGTTTTGCGTATTAACCGTATCCATATCAGCATCTGTACCTTGATTGAACTGAACAGTCAACGAATAGCTACCATTACTGGAACTATTAGATGTCATATAGTCCATATCTTGTACGCCTACAATCTGCGTTTCAATAACACTGGCTACTGTATCATTAACAACTTGAGCAGTTGCACCAGTATAAACAGTATTAACGCGAACTGTAGGTGGAGAAATTTGTGGATATCGAGCTACCGGAAGGTTCATCATAGAGATAAGCCCTACCAACGTGATAACAATGGCTATTACGATGGCAAAGATAGGTCGATTAATAAAGAATTTCGACACGATCTATCCTCCTTTTATTTTGTAGCTTTCAACTGTTCTTTAGTTAGTAGTTTACCATTTACTTTTACGCCATTTTTCACCTTAGTTAAGCCGTCAACGATGATTGTATCACCAGCAGCCAAACCAGATTTAATGATCGTTTCATTACCTTTAGTACCACCAATTTCTACTGTCTTTTGTTCTACTACACCAGCTGCATTTACAACATAAACAAAGTTTTTGTCCATGATTTGTAAAATTGCACGACTTGGTATAAGGATTGCATTTTTAATCTTTTCACCAGGAGAAACAACAGTAGCATACATATTAGGTAATAATAAATGATTAGGATTTGGGAAGGACGCTTTCAATACAAGCTTACCCGTAGATTGATCTAAACTCTTAGCCGCTTGCACGATAGAACCAAGTTCATTATATGTTTCGCCATCAGCAAGTTTTAATTGAATATTTGGACCATTAGAATCATCCGTTGTAGGATTCTTCATAAAATCAAGATATTCTTGCTCAGTCATACTAAACTCAACGAAGATTGGATCAATAGAATCGATTGTAACCAATGTAGTAGAGCCAGCCTGAACATAAGTGCCTGTATCTACGTCATCCAAACGTAATGTACCAGAATATGGTGCATATACCATGGTATCCCCCATATTATCTTGAGCAATTTTCACGGATGCTTCATACGCTTCATAAGTAGCCTTAGCTTGCTCTGTAGCACTACGTTGCGTATCTACACGTTGTTGAGCAATCGCATCTTGTGATGCCAAAGTTTCATAACGTTGAAGATCTACTTCAGCATTTTTCAAGTTTGCATTAGCTTGAGCTGCTTGTGCTTCTGCATTGGCAAGACTGGCTTCATATTGACGAGAATCAATTCGATATAATGGTTGTCCCGCTACTACTTGTTCCCCACCTTTTACAAACTTCTCAACAATATAACCACTTACACGAGCATGTACAGCTACAGAGTTCTCCGCAACTACAGTACCAGCAAATGTTTGATCAACTTGTGTATCACTTGCTGTAAGTTTATATGTATTAACATTAATCTCACCAGCTTGCTGTTGATTGTTGCCACACCCTGCAATCATCACAGCAGACATTACGAGAGCTGCTAACATACGGGAATAACGATACTTCATTATCTGTACTCCTTTTCAGAAACGAATCATTCATGTCACATAATTTCATAAATATCTTTATATATTTTACAGGATTCTATAGATAAAGTCAATTTTTCCGATACCCCTCTACCTTTGTAGAACATAGATAAAATCTGATTAAACCCACATATATTGTATACAACAAAAATGTTAAAAACTATTGACATTTTATATTCAATATGAACTTAAATAGTTTTAGAATTATAAAACTATATATTACTAGTTTACTTTTTTTTAGTTAATACCGTATAACCATGATCCTCAACTAAGATTACTTCATTATTGTTTATCGGCACTAATGGTATCTTATTTTGATAAGTATCTAATGTTTTCTGAGCAGTCTCTTCAAATGGATACTCTCCTAAATGAGGCACAACATAATGATTAAATACATTTACACCCATATAATCATCTAATTCAGATGCTATACTTTTATCATCCATTATCTGATTATATTCAATATTTTCAGACATAATAATTGCACCAGCAGATTCACCAATATATAATAAGCCTTCTTTGATTCTTTCATAAAGTAGGCCTATAAGATTTTTCTTTTTCAGCTCTTGTAATAGATAAAATGTGTTACCACCAGATATACAGATACATTCAGTCTTTGAAAGTTTATTCTTTAAATAATCTTCATCATATTTAGAAATATCAATAATTTTCAATTCATATCCTAAAGACTTTAACATCTCAACACCTTCATCAATATATCCAGTATATGGTTCAACATTTCCAGCAGTAGGAATAAAAACTATTTTATTCGAAATCATTTTTGAAAGATACTTTTTTGTTATATTTTTTGTTCCTGCTAAATATGACATAAGTAAAATTTCCATGCTTTATCACCTCAAAGACTCTTTATTTAAATTAATTTGAAAATTTTATTATTAATATACAAAAAACCGCCTAAGAATCTACCTAGACGGTTTTAAAACCACTTAATCTGCTTTCCTTTATCTATTATAGCCGAATAATCACAAATTTATCTGTAAGCGCAAACTTATTTCTTAAAATGTACGCTTCTTATTTGGTGGAGATGAGGGGAGTCGAACCCCTGTCCAAGAGTGTTGCCATATAGACTTCTCCGAGCACAGTCTATGATTGAGATCTCGGGTTGCTATCGCTCACAGACAAGCTACACAACCCCAGTTCATATTGTCTCGCCTAATTCATATGAACAACTAAATTAGACCAGCCTACTGTTTGACGTCCATTCACACTTGGTAGGCACAAGTATGAGGGACGTAGCTTATGCAGCTAATGCAAAATTTTCTTCTGCGTTTAAATGTTTTCCCACCGTTTAACGGCCTCATGGAACGCCGACTCGCTATCTAT
>CAKQBP010000151.1 GCA_934216375.1 uncultured Veillonella sp. | reverse complement strand
CATATATTCCATGTGGACCGGATATATTGAGGAAAATCTTTTATTACAAGACTTACTAAATACGTACCCATCTTATATTTGTCATGCAAGTGGACATGTATCTAAGAACGATTTAGTTCAGTTCATAGAGTTGGTTAATCCAGATATTGTTATTCCCGTTCATACTGACACCCCTGAAGAACTAGAGAGCGTAGTGCCTAATAGAACGGTTTGTGTCGTTAATGATAATGAGCCATTTATCATATAATTTCTTTAAGAAATTATATTTGTTTTGTATAATAAGGAAAAAGAGAGCCATCAACGTGTGGTAGCGTTAGGCTCACCTTATAAACAGTTTTAAGAGGATTGCCTAGCGTGCGAGTATTTTGTATACTCTGTTGCGTTAGGCTTTTATCTTTACTCTACTTAAATAGTGCAAAGAGTGATATTGCTATGGAAATTACAAAAAGAATTAAGTAGTACTTTTCGAATTTACTCATAGTATCACCACCTTTCGGTGATGGGCCTAACTCACGTGATGACTCTTAGTATTAGTATAGCAATGCAATTTTAAGAAATATAGAATTGACATTTGGTCATAGACCAATTTTTGCGTAGTATTTTACTACGCTTTTTTGTTGAAATTATATTAGAAATTTATATATCCTTATGTATACTTTTGATATAATGAATATATATTTACTTAAGTGCGGTTTATATGAAAATTTATATAGTTGAATATGAAAGTGGTGTCTTTATGCTGACGATTAGCAATAAGGGATGGCTTTTTACGTCTATATTAAGTGCTTTGATGGCGTTTACGTCGTTGTCGACGGATATTTATTTGCCTGCTATGCCTGAGATGGGGCGTGATCTCAATGGTGATGCGGAGCTTACGTTGACGGGATTTTTAATTGGGTTTGCGCTAGCTCAGCTTTTTTGGGGCGCTGTTAGCGATAAAATTGGTCGTAAGAAGCCACTGATTATAGGGGTGGCTTTATTTATCATTGGTTCTGTAGGTTGTGCCTTGAGTTCCTCTATGATGGAGTTATTGGCTTGGCGTGTGTTTCAGGCATTTGGTGCTTGCGTAGGACCGATGCTATCGCGGGCTATGATTCGGGATTTATATGGTCGGACTGAAGCGGCTAAAATGTTATCTACCTTAGCTATTGTTATGGCCATAGCGCCTATTGCAGGGCCGATGTTGGCAGGCCATCTACTTGTATGGTATACATGGCATTCTATATTCTGGTTGCTTGTTGGTATAGGGCTTTTAATGCTCGTTGCCGTATTAGTGCTTCCGGAAACACATCCTGTAGAGAAGCGGAGTAAAAAGTCTATAGGTCATACTTATAATAATTATTGGATTTTGTTACGCAACAAAGGTTTTATGAAATATACACTATGTGTTAGCTCATTTTATATTGCCATTTATTCGTTTTTAACGGGATCGCCTTATGTATATATAGATGTGTATGAAGTGCCCAAAGAATATTTTGGTTATCTCTTTTCTGTCAATATTATTGGTGTTATGATGTTAAGCGCTATTAATCGTCGTATTGTAAGTGCTATACGCCTCGATAGACTATTGAAATTTGCCACACTATTTGCTGCTATTTGTGTATCCATTGTTATGGGCTTGATGTTCTTAGGTTACCATTCACTGTGGTTAATCGTTATTGGCTGTTTTTTATTCTTTTCCATGAACGGTATTATTGCAGCAGTAACAAATGCATTAGCTTTAGATAGAGCAGGTAGAATGGCCGGGTCCGGGGCAGCACTATTAGGTGCCATGCAATATGGTAGTGGTATTGTGTCATCGTTGATACTTACCTTCTTGCCAAATGATACGGCCTATCCTATGATGGGTGTAATAGCAATATTTGTAATTATCTGCGCTATTATTGCTTTTCCTGAGGATGAAAAATATAATCGTATATAATATTTGTGAAAGCAAGGACTTAAACTGAGCCCTTGCTTTCATCATTTTTTTAGGTTATAATAGTAAGGCTTATTGATGGTAAGCACTTCCTACCCCTATGTGTCGATAGGGGCATTAGTCCGAAAGAGGAGGTGATTTTGTATGAACAAATACGAAGTCATGTTTATTGTGAAACCAGCTGAAGAGGAAGCAACTAACGCTGTTATTGAAAAAGTAGAAGCTTTAATTGCTCGTGTAGGCGGCACAGTAGAAAAGGTAGATCGTTGGGGCAAGCGTCGTCTTGCTTACGCGGTGAAGAAATTCACTGACGGTTTCTATGTATTGATTAAT
This sequence comes from uncultured Veillonella sp., assembly GCA_934216375.1. GTDB lineage: Bacteria > Bacillota > Negativicutes > Veillonellales > Veillonellaceae > Veillonella. Next base: position 1,723 of record CAKQBP010000151.1, on the reverse strand, counting down.
TTTGAGGCAGCTCCTGCTGAAATCAAAGAAATCGATCGTGTATTGAAAATCAACGATGAAGTCCTAAGACATCTAATTGTTAAACACGAAGCATAATTAAAGCCTGGAGGAAAACATGAACTCTGTACAAATTCTAGGTAATTTAGCTCGTGATCCTGAAGTACGCTATACCAAAACTGGTCGTGCGGTAGCAACTTTTACAGTGGCTGCTACAAATACCTATATTGATTCCACAACAAATGAGACGAAAGAACAAACTGCTTTTATCAACTGTGTTGCATGGGGCAAACTTGGTGAAGCGGCAGGCAATCTTCGTAAAGGCAGTCGTTGCTTTGTAGAAGGTCGTTTGCAAACTCGTTCCTACGAGACTCAGGATGGTCAAAAACGGTACGTTACTGAAGTGGTGGCGAACTTTGTGGGCCAATCCCTTGATATGAATACTAATTCTTTTGAAGGTGGCTCCAATTTTGATAGTTTCAGTACAGGCGGCGATGACGAAAACATCCCGTTCTAGTGTCAGGGACTCCTACTAATTCGAAAAGGAGGATTCGCAATGAGAAGAGATAGAGGCAGAAAGCCAAGAAGAAAAGTATGCGTTTTCTGTGCAGACCATATCGATCAAATCGACTATAAAGATGTTGCTAAACTTCGTCGTTTTACGACTGAACGCGGCAAAATCTTACCTCGTCGTATTTCCGGTACTTGCGCAAAACATCAACGCAAATTGACTACATCTATCAAACGTGCACGTGCAATTGCTTTATTGCCATTCACTGCTGAATAATTGATGAATCAAGGCGGTACAACCATTTGGTTGTGCCGCCTTTTTGCTATACAAAAAAAGAAGCTATCCGTTGGATAGCTCCTCTTTGTTATACAGCTTTATATTTTTTAAGTGGTTCACCATTTTCGGCGGCTTCTTTATCGGCGCGCCATTTGCGTTCGAAATATTTATGATACTCAAGTGGGATATCATCAGGGGTTGCTGTTTCATAAAAGCTGCAAGTGCCTCGACGTTGTGCTTCTTCATAGAACCATGTTTTAAACTCTAGCATAGATAAGCGAGCTTGTAGGTGCTCAATTTCTGCTAGCACACGATCTCGTTGATTTTTAATAATAGATAATCGATCGTTGATGCGGCTATCGCCTTCAACGCAGCAGTCGATAAAATGTTTAATTTCTTTTATAGGCATACCCGTACGTTTCATACATTCGATTAATTCTAGCCAATCCATATCTTCTTCTCGAAATATACGGATACCTCCACTAGAACGTTCTACGAAGGGCAATAAGCCCTCCTTGTCGTAATAACGGAAAGCAGAAGGTGCTATATTTAGTTTTTCTTGCGATTTCGCCAACAGTATATGTCATTGAATCTCCTAATATATATGGCATTTATAGATGGATATAACAATTGTAACTGTAAGGTGTATTGACTTAAACCTAACTTTAAGTTTTATACTTGGTACATACTTGAAGTATAAAACTAGTTATTTTTAGTGACAATCTTTATAATCTTTATACTATTTTATGTATAGTGATTGTAGTTGAAGTAATTATAATTTGTATTGAAAGGATTACCATGAACTTAATTGATGTAAAATCTCCAGCCGATTTAAAAGGCTTATCCATCTCTGAATTAACAGACTTAACAGCACAAGCTCGACAAGCCCTTATGACAAAGGTATCTGAGCACGGCGGCCATTTTGGTCCACCTATGGGC
>CAKQBP010000150.1 GCA_934216375.1 uncultured Veillonella sp. | reverse complement strand
TATTTCTGAAACCATAGAAGCCGTATCTGCCAGTCGTTTAGAATTAACAAAACAAGTTATGCAAACTATCGAGTTTCATAAGAATAATACAGTTGCTACTATCGAGCTAAATCGTGAGGCCATGAATATTCTTGGCGATGATACAGATGGTTTTGTAGACATTATTAGAAATGTTGATACTGTAGATGTGGCAATTTTATTAAAAGCAGAAGCTGATAATAGAACACGTATAAGTTTACGTTCTAAAGGTATTGATGTGAACGCTGTAGCAAGCCATTTTGGTGGAGGTGGTCATATTCGTGCTGCTGGGTGTACTATTAATTTGCCGTTACAAGAAGCAAAACAGGCTCTCATTGAGGTGATTAAGTAATGGATGGGGTTTTACCTTTTTTAAAACCACCTGGTATTACGAGTCATGACGCCGTTGCTATTTGTCGTCGTATTTTAAAAGAAAAGCGCATTGGACATAGTGGTACATTAGATCCTATGGCTTATGGTGTGTTACCTGTATTTCTTGGAAAGGCAACACGCCTTATAGAATACACGGAGGGTTTTGATAAAACCTATGTAGCAGAATGTAAATTGGGTACTTTTACAGATACTGAAGATAGTTCTGGACAAACTGTATTGCCAGATAATGATATGGTATTGCGTGATGGTGTTGTATTGAATCAAGTTATTCAATCTACAGAAATCTCAGCAACTATGGTTAAACCAACCTTTGAAGAACTGGTTAGTATCTTGAAAAAATTTGCAGGTATTCAGGACCAAAGACCGTCTAAGTATTCAGCTATTAAAGTAAATGGTATTCGAGCTTATGAATATGCTCGTAAAGGTATTCCTGTAGAACTGCCATTACGTCAAATTCATATTAAAAATATTGAGCTCATTGCTTATGGATTTCCTTTTTTTACGATTCGCGTGACTTGCTCAGGCGGGACTTATATTCGCTCATTATTACGCGATATTTGTATTGCTTTAGGTATACCTGGCACGATGACTTCTTTGGCACGTACTCAAGTAGGACCTTTTGAGATCAGTTCTGCTAAGATAGCTGAAGAATTAATGTTACATGGTGAAAGCCTTTTATTACCAACGGATACGGCGGTTTCTCATCTTTCAAAAGTGACTGTAAATAGTGTACAATTAAGGATGATGGTGCAAGGGAAGGAATTACCTATTGAAAGGGAATTTTCTTTTACCGAACCAGATAATTTTTATAGAGCCTATGGACCGAATGGTTTTATTGGTATTATGAAACGAACAAACCACACATTAAAAGTGGAAAAAAATATTTTTATTGAAGGATAAGTATGAAGCAAATACATTCGTTTGATGAACTACGTCAAATCAAAGATACAAAAGTATATGCCCTTGGTACCTTTGATGGCATTCATCGAGGTCATCAACGAGTTATACGTAAGACTGTTGAAGCGGCTACATCAGTCAATGGCGTAAGTATCATCATCACCTTCGAGCATCATCCGTTGACTATATTACATCCAGATAGGGTGCCTAAACGGGTGATTCAAGAAGAGATTATGGATACTGTGTTAGAAGAACTCAACGTAGACTATATTTTGCGATTGCCTATGACTGAAGCACTACTTAACATGAGTGCAGATGAATTTTTACATGATCTTTGCACTGATATGAATGTGGAAGCCATTGTAATTGGTGAAAACTTTACTTTTGGTGCAAAAGGTCTAGGTAATCCAGAATATATGAAACAGGTGGTAGCAAATAAGAATATACGAGTTCTTGTGCAGCCCTTATTACCATGTGATGGTCTTAGTACGCCTATTTCTAGTACAGAAATAAGAAAGGCTATTCATGATGGACGTTTAGAAGATGCTAATCATTGGTTAGGTAGACCATTCCAATTTAAAGGCACTGTGATTAAAGGCGATCAACGAGGACGCACATTAGGATTCCCTACATTAAATCTTTTACTTCCTAATGAAATGGCTACACCTCCAGATGGAGTCTATGCTAATCGCGTGTGTATTGATGGTATTTGGTATGATGGGGTAGGCAATATTGGAGATAATCCAACCTTTAAAAATCAGTATCATAGATGTGAAGTGCACGTTTTTAACTTTGACCAGGACATATATGGAAAAGAAGTAATTGTACAGTTCATTTCTTATATTAGAGGGGAAGTTAAATTTAATAATTTACAAGATCTTATCGATCAAATGAAGGTAGATGAAGAACAGGCTCTAGCTATTTTGGCTAATGCATAAAAGGGGGTTCTCATGGATATTAAAGAAGCTCGAAAACAGATAGATAGTATTGATTCTGTATTAGTTACGGAGTTTGAAAAACGACTCACATTAATTAAAGAAATTGGTAAATATAAGGATGAACATCATTTGCCGCTTATTGATGAAGAACGGGATGATAGCATCATTACTTTACATACTCAAAATTGTAAAGATCGAGTTTTAGCACCTTATGTTGAAAATTATATAAAAACTGTCGTTTCTATGAGTAATGAATTCTTGAAAGAACACATGCATAAGCATATTTTCCTTATTGGTATGCCTGGCGCAGGTAAGACTACTGTTGGTAAAGTTCTAGCTAAAGAGTTGGGGCGAGATTTTTTTGACTTAGACCAAACAATTCAAGACAAAGTAGGTAAATCCGTTCAAAATATCTATATTTACGATGGTAAAGATGCTTTCAGTGAATATGAATATAGTACAATCAAAGAATTAATTCATAATAAACCATCTGTCATTGCTACAGGTGGAGGCACTGTTACCTATGATAAAACTGTTAAATTGATGAGAAATAATGGTCTTGTTGTATTCGTAAACCGCGATGTAAATCATATTTTAGATGATTTGGATCTTGAGATTCGTCCGCTTGTAAAAGAAAGTATTGAATATATTTTTAATGTATATGAAGAACGATACCCTCTATACGAAGCAGTGGCACATATCAAAATTGGTAACGAAGGCAGCATTACCGATGCGGTGCAAGAAATTATTGAAGCCTTGCCTAATACGGAGAAATAATGGACGCCATACGAGGATTTGTATACCGAACTATATATGAGAATACACAACGTACATATTGCGTGTTTATCCTGAAAGATTATAATGAGGAATACATTACTTGTACTGGCAAATTTGAGTCTCCTAAAGAAGGGGAAGACATTGAAGTACGGGGCCGCTATGTAGAACATGAAAAGTACGGCCGCCAATTTGATGCGAGCAGTGTTGAAAAGTTAAAACCTGATAATATGGGTGCTGCCAAGACTTATTTGTTGAACCTAGGCATAAAAGGTTTTGGTGAAAAATCCGTAGAGAAGGTACTAGAATATTTCGGTATTCGTATTTTAGAAATTTTACGGGAAGAACGTCCAGAAGAGATTACAGATGTTCCAGGTCTCCGAAAGAGTGTTAAGGATGAGCTATTCAATACCTTACTTGGCGAAGGTATTTTATCTGATTTAAATCATTTTTTTGAAAGTCATCACATTTCATCGAAATGGAGTCGTATTGTATATACCTATTATGGTGTGCAGTCTGTCGCAGTTATAGAGGATAATCCTTATACATTATTACGTGTAGCACCGGATATGCTCTTTGGTACGGCCGATACACTAGCAGAGCATCTTGGTATTAATGGTAGTGATACACGCCGTTTAGAGGCTGGTTTAGAATGGATTCTACGTAGTCTAGATAATCAAGGTCATACATGTTTACCAGTAGACCAACTTATCGGTCGACTTGACGATTTATTACAAACTGATGTAGATGATATTGCGAACTTTATTGAAAGCCTGCTGGAACAAGGTGCACTGTATAGTACGTATTATGAAGATATCTTATATATCTATCCGCCAGAGATGTATGTTTCTGAAGTGGAAGGTGTCCACTATACTCGTGAGTTTCTATTAGAAGCTGATCCAATAGCATTAGATATTTCTAGTTTTATTGAAAAGTTTGAACGAGACAACTACATTACCTTTGGTGATGCTCAAAAAGAAGCTATACAGCTCTCA
>CAKQBP010000149.1 GCA_934216375.1 uncultured Veillonella sp. | reverse complement strand
TAGTTGCTAACCAAGAAGCAACCAGACATTTTACGATATCTCCAGGAATAAATGGGAACATGACTACAGGCAAGGCTGCCCAAAGCTCTGTTTTTGTTACAATCATAAATCCTGCTACACCAAAGAGATACACTACAGGAATGGTAATCACAAGAGATCGCCAGGCATAAGAGAAAAAGCTTTTTTTAGAACCTTTAAATATACTTAGTAATGTATATGCAACTGGCCAAGAAAAAATAAAGCCACCTGTTGGTCCCAACAATTTGCCAAGACCAGCCGTACCGCCAACAAATACTGGTAACCCAACTGCACCAAGCAAAATATAAATGATAAATACGATAAGTGCATCCTTAGGCTGTAACAATAGGCCGATTAATGTGGCTACCAAAGTCAAAGCCGTTACCATAGCGGGACTAAATGGCAATGGGAAAGAAATATATGCTGAAATACATAATAAGGCTGTTAATAAAGCCATTTTTGTTAAACGTCTTGTTTCCATAATTACCTCTAACTAATACATCTTTGTTTCAAAGATGATGAATCTTCATTTTCACCAAAAAATGTAGCCGAAAATGCCAATGTATCACCAATGTAACCTTCTACATGAGCATCTTCAGGATATTCCACCAAAGTTACCTTGTCATCTGCAATAACTGGTGCATGAAAATAAATCGCCATTTGCAGAGCAGATTTACTAATATTCCAAAAATCCCACATCGTTTCTAAAATCATGCAGCCAGGAACAACATAAGGATTCTCACGATGGATTGGATTCGTATCATTAATATCGTTTACAAATCGTACTATATCTTCCTTAGAGAACGATATAGCACCACTGCTTTCCTCTTGATGTATTGTAGCGCGAATGCTGAATTGTTTCGGCACCGGTCGTAAATCAACCATCAAGAAGCCTGAGCGATCCATAATACCAATTGTAGTAGTTTTAGCCACCTTCGATACGATTTCACATGCCCTTCTATCACTACCTGAGGAATCATAATGCATATGTTTAATAACGCTGTGTCCTGGTAGGTTCAAATCATTATTACATAATGCTTTAAATAATGTTTTCATATAATCACAGTCCTTTTATTTATTCAATATCTTGATTATAATCAACATTATTTCATTCGTCAACAAAAGGCATTATCCATATGTTAACAAATAACAAATGAGTTTGAAACTATAACCAAAAAGAGCCTATGACATATATCATAGGCCCCTCACGTGGAAGTCTCATAGATTATCTATTTTAGATCTAATTCTTTTAAGTAAGCTTTAAAGCTTTCACCCAATTCTTCGTTGCGCAATGCATACTCAACAGTAGCTTTTAAATAGCCCAATTTATCCCCTGTATCGTAGCGAATACCTTCATATGCTAATGCATACGTATCAGTTTTAGAGGCTGCCAATGCATCAGTTAATTGGACTTCATTACCTACACCAGGCTTAGTAGCTTCTAAGATATTGAAAATATCTGGTGTCAAAATATAACGACCTAATACAGCGAGTCGAGATGGAGCATCTTCTTTCTTAGGTTTTTCCACCAAGTTATCAACGCGATATAAATTATCAGCCAATGCTTCACCAGATACAATACCATAAGAACTAACTTTATCTTCCGGTACAAATTGAGCGCCTAAAATAATACCAGGATGCTCATTATAGCAATCAATCAACTGTTTTAAGCATGGATTTTCTGGATTGTAAACAATATCATCACCAAGTAATACTGCAAATGGCTCATCACCAATAAATGCTTTTGCACACAATACAGCATCACCAAGTCCACGAGGTGCTTTTTGACGAATAAAGTGAACTTTAATGTCCGCCAAATCCTTAATCATAGCCAATGGTTTATTTTTACCTTGACTTTGTAATAACAATTCTAATTCAACACTACTATCAAAATGGTCCTCAATAGCACGTTTATTACGCCCTGTAATAATTAGAATTTCTTCAATACCAGAATCTAACGCTTCTTTCACAATATATTGGATAGCAGGTGTATCGACAATAGGAAGCATTTCTTTGGGTTGTGCCTTGGTAGCTGGTAAGAAACGTGTACCAAAACCAGCTGCTGGAATTACAGCTTTTCTAATGCGTTGCATAGTATTCTCCTAACTAAAAGTCTTTACCTACAAATTTAATTTTCCATTGATCATTTTTATTTTTATGTCCATCTTTATATGTTAAGTACATATCGAAGGAATGTAAATCACGATGCCATGTATAATAGACAGAATCAATATCCCCATTCATCATGTTGTTCTTAACACTTACAGAAATATCATCAAGGCGAGTCAATTTATACGTACCACCATAAATAAGCTCTTTTGGAAGCTCTGTCGTATCAAAACGATAAGGTGAATTATTGTAGGTAATATTTCGTTGATTATAGCTAACCCATACATTAGCACGATTACCAACTTTAGATTGGAATCTAGCACCCCAATAAGGCATGCTACGGATACTACCATCATAACCATAGTAGTCACGTTGGTAACCACCTAAGAAGCGTAAATCAGCATTTTTGCCAAGCTTAATCGGATCATGAGAAACTTCTGCATAGTATTCTTTATGAGAACCTTTTACAGAGCCCTCTTTCCAATAACCAGCATTAACACCACCACGTACAGTAATTGGAGAATTCCCTACATGATATGTATGAGTATCCAAACGAGCTTCACCTATTTTTTCTACCCATACTGTTTCATCATTATATTCATTAGACTCCTTGCTATAACCAACAGAAGCAGTCCCCCAAGGTAAATAATGACGATATCCCACCTGTGGTTTAAAACCAGATTTAGAATACCAACGATAATCAATATAAGCTTCACCGTTTTTACCGATAGGATATTCTGTACTACCATGCAAGCCAATACCATCATCGTTATTATACGTAGGCTTTGGTATTAAGGAAAAAATACTAAATTTGCCTTCTTTGTCATGACGCAATGAAGTCGTATAAGATGGCAAGGATAATATTTTAAAGTTTTTAATATAGAAGGATGGTTTTTTAATAACGACTCTATCACCAGGATATACCTTAATATCTTGACCTTCCACACGATAATCTGGAGTATGAACAAATGCCATTGCATGTTTTGTAGTTACCATGCCCTTTTCCATATGGCCTATTTGTCCATCAAAAGTGGCATTATTGCCCTTTACATAATAGGGGTCGCTCCATCCCATGGCTTGATCCGCCTCAAAGTGACGATCGCTAGTGCGATACGTCATATTTTGACCTGTAATATCTTTTGTTTTACCGCCATCTTCCAAATAGCGATAGCCCCCAACAGTACGATACTCTGTAGTTTTAGTATTACCTTCAATACGTGGAGCCATCAAAGTTTGATTACCTTGAGACACCACAACATCGCCTTGAGCATATACATCACCTGTAGAGCCAGTATAAGACATTTTGTTAGCATCGATACGTGTAGGCAACTGTTCAGCAGGAGTAGCAGATTTCGATTTTTCACCACGACGTACAACACGGATATTACTATATTCAGGTGTAGATGCTTTAGAAATTTCTCCTGCATAGGATTGACCTACGCTATCCAATGTATCTTGATATACAATAGTTGACTCAGTAGCGGCAAATACAGGTTGTGCTAAACAAACAACACATGCCGCTGCCAGCCATTGTACTTTACGTTTCCTCATGGTTACTAGAACTCCTATTACTTTAAGAATTTGTTAATTATTGATTACGCTTTACAACAACGATAGGTTGAGAAACATTTTCTACAGGTTCTTCTGGCTCCTCAACTGCTGTAGCATCTTCAGCTACAGCTGCATTTTCATCAGTATCATTATTTTCTACATATTCTTCAGATTCACCTGTTGTATTAGGTACAGTTACAGCATCAGCTAATTCATTATCACTATGAGCTAAACCATCGCCACCAATAACAAGACCTTGAATTGTTACGGAATCTTGAGGTTGTACATATACAGTAGCACCAGCTGGGTACTCAATATTTTTACCTTTGATGAAAGCGCCCCCTACAAGCCCAACAGGACCGAGTAGAACTGCGCCCGCCACAGATGCACCTGCTGCTTTAACTTCACTACGAGTTTTATCCTTAG
>CAKQBP010000148.1 GCA_934216375.1 uncultured Veillonella sp. | reverse complement strand
ATAAACGATCTTGGTGGTAAGACAATGCGAAGCAACGGCCTTTTACGACGCGCACAACTTCATATACAGAGTCACCAAACAAATAGCCACGGTCATCAATACTGATAACTTTGGCACCTGGTTCAACGAATTCACCGTTAAAATATGTTAATTCTTGCATAGGAGCACCTCTTTTTCTTTTCGTTACTCTATCAAGTGGTAATCATCATGGACTTATTATAACACAATTACTTTCAAATTTTCACACTTTACTTTGTGAAAGATATTAATTAGATATACAAAAATCCGCTAGGATACCATAGTTAAAAACTATATCCTAGCGGATGTATTGCATATATTATTTTAATACTAAATCAGCACCACAGAGCTAGTTAGTACTATGGCCGATACGAAAGTACTAATACCAATTAGGGCTCTCTATACAACAAAAGCTTTCTGATTATACTAGTGCCCCAGTACAAATTTACGAATAGACTTAGGTAAGTAATTGAAACCTACCGTAGTCAAATAGGATAATGCCAACGCCATGGCATACATAACGAGAACATTGACCACCGTGTACAAGAAATTGTATTTAACCATCACAGCAGATATGATTAACAGCCAGAACGGATGTGTTAAATAAATGCCATAGGACTTATCCCCTATCTCAGACCAAATGGATTCCATAGTCACATTCATAGGTAGTGTTTGGAATAGGAATAAACTAAACATCGTTCCCAAACCAGTGTAAAGAACACCCATCGGACTCATTTGATGTACTGTATAAATTGCTTCTAGCACCGTGTAATGCCATACGTCCATGACATAGTAATAAGATCCAAGCATCAATAATACAGATCCTACCGCACTAGCACCTAAAAGATAACGATAGCGCCACATGTATTCACAGACCGTTTCATATCGTTCAGCACATACAGCACCTAAAAGGAAAATCCACACATAATGAATTACCCAATAGTTGAGTCGCATATCGAAAAGATATTTAAGAATCGGCTGATTACTTAGATTTTCCATTACCCAACGGCCAAGCATATACGATGATACATAATCAATAGCGACTTGGACAACAAATAATAACACCATCCAGAACACAGGTCGCTTGAGGATGACTTTCACCATTGCCCGCCATAACGGCATCATCACGTAGAACCATAGCAAAATAACCATAAAATACAAATGATACATAGAGATACCAAAGAGTAGATTTATCGCCAATGGACCCGGACGTAAATTGCCGAGGTTGTGCGCCGTCAATCCCGTATAGAGCAAGTAAAAGATGGACCACGTAATATATGGAAATAGCACCACCTGAATGCGGCGGTGCATAAATTCCTTATATGAGAATGGTCCCTCTACCGAGGTATGATAAAACAAGCCAAATGCAGAGAGGAAGAAAAACGCAGGCACTCCAAAGCGAGAGAGAATTTCTAACACGCTGATGAGTTCTAAATTTACAAAAGGATTTTGCAATGCGTAAGATCCTACATGAATGCCGATAACACCGAGCATACAGAGGCCTCGCATATAAGTAATTTCCGGTAAAAATGCTTTTTTCATAGCCATTCCCTATTCATTATTGACCAGGTGCAGCGGCAGGTGTCGGTACGACACGTGGGCCTTGAGACTCTGTAGCTGGTTGTTTAACTACAGGAAATTCAGGTGCAGCTTTTTCAGGTTGAGCAGGTTGTGCTGGTACAGCCTGACCATTTGCTTTAGCTGCCGCTTCTGCCTTAGCCTTAGCTTCTGCTTCAGCCTTAGCTTTTGCTTCAGCTTCTCGTTTCAAGCGCAATTCTTTTTCAAGAGGTACCACTGGTTTATCATAAACAGTGATATCCGTTTCAAATAGACGCCCCCATGGGAATGTAGCTTTCACTGTACGAGGATTGATTTTAAGGTATTTTTCAGCGAAATCTTGAATGCGTTCACCTAAGTAACTTTCAAGACGTTCATTTAATTCACCAGAGTAACGAACATTGTCTGTTCTGATAGAATCTTGCATACGATAAATATCTTTACGGATATTTGCTTGATATGCCCAATTATCCAAATATTGTTGCGTCAACATATCACGATGACCTTCTGGGCTCATAGATTTAAGCAATACTCCTTGAGCAATAGCGTAACCTACTGTGTTACTTGCTGTATTCCAACCATTATACGCACCGATTTTGTACAACAGATCTCGTTTATACATAGCGGATACTAACGTATTGTCTGCACCATTATTGAAAGCAATATCTGCAACGCTTACATTCACACCAGAATCAACAGCTTGTTGAATACGATCTACGAAAGCATTTGTAGAGTTGGAAATCATTGGGAAGTTTTCGAAGTTTTCAGATTCACCTGTGCTCGTAGTAAGAGGTGTATTAACAGCCAATAATACAGTTGGTTTACCTTGTGTCACCATCGTGCCACCTACAGCCTCAACGTGTTGTGCAATTGTTTTATCGATAGTTTGGTCTTCGTAACCTGGCAATGTTTTACCGCCACCACCGAGTGGATAGATTACGGAGAATGTTGGTTTTTCTGTGCTCATATCGGTACGGGAACGCGCCATCAACAAAAGACCGAGTTGGTCAGCACCAGGGAAGCTACCATATTTTTCAACAGAAATATCCTTGGAATATTTGTTGAGGTAACGATTTTCTAGTGCGGATTGAGATAATTGAGATGTATCATCATGACCTAATGCAAAGTAGTCGAATACACCACTGCGAGTTTCATCAATCAACTCTTTGTTGATTTTCATATTTTTTTGACGGCGGTCAAACCAGTCTTGTAAGTATTCCACAGGAACAGAGGCTTGTAGGCTCATCATTTTTTGAGTTTCTTCTTGTGTTAAGGAGCCAGAATCCAATTTATCTTGTAATGCAGCGATTTGGAAGATAGTTGGACCATATTCCGCATAATAAGCCGGTTCAGTACCGCCACCACTCGCACGCGGAGAACGCATTACCGTACCAAAACCATAGATGCGTACATTTTTATTACGCGCTTTTAAACCTTCAATACGTTTCAAGCGATTTTGCAATGTGCTAAGCGGAATATTATGTTTACGAGAATCTACAAGACCTCCATAAATAAGAGTATCTGTACTTAATACCATAACATCAGCACGACCTGCATTTTCCTCTACCCAAGCCATAATTTGATCAGCTTGACCTTGGTATGTCTTACCAGAAATCAAGTGTTGAGGTGGTGTCAACACAGTCATACCCGCCTCACGAGCTGTGTCAACTGTATATTGCAAGCTTACAGGGCGATCATCTTGAGGTACATATAATACGGTTTCTGCATCAATATTGATGGATGTACCTGTAGCAATGGCTGTAACCATTAATGCTACTTTCAACCATTTATTTGTCATAAAGCAAATCTCCTTCTGTGTACACGAGTACTCTCGACTCGAAAATTAACTCTTATATAATACTCTTTTTTTCTGACACTTTTATGAAATACTTAATAGTATAATTATATCATTTACCTGTTATTTCTCAAATGTAGTGCCTTTAGCTTTAGCGCACTTTGGGTAAGCTCCAATTATATTTAATAGCTAGTAGACGGATAACTAGTACAACGGTAAAAGCACCATATACAGCCTCTCCAACCCAGTTAGAAATAACCATTAAGTAATAAACGATACCCCCAATAACACTAGGCAGAGCGTACACGTCTTCTTTCAAAACAGACGGAATCCGTTGAGCCAGCATATCTCGGATAATGCCGCCACCAACAGCAGTAATAGTTCCTAATAAAACAATGAAAATTGGCAACTCAGGATACAGCTTAAATCCTGCAGATGCTCCAGTTACTGTAAAAGATGCCAACCCCACTGCATCGGCCAATAAATAGCTTGCTCGACTACGAGGGCCCATAGCATGCTTGCGATAACGGCTGTTATAGATAATAAATACGATAATTGTTACGGAAATAACCACAGTTACATATACAATATTGCGTAACGAATTCGGCGGAAAATACCCCAAAAGAACATCACGTACAATTCCACCACCGATTGCCGTGGCCAGTGCCAATACAGCCATACCAAATATATCCATTCTCCGCGCCACCCCAACGAGTGCTCCGGAGATAGCAAAGGCAATAGTGC
>CAKQBP010000147.1 GCA_934216375.1 uncultured Veillonella sp. | reverse complement strand
AATTTACACTATCCAGAGATTCATACTAAATCACCCTTACTACTTGCGGTGCATATATCAAGTATAGTTTAATTATCCATAAAAACTGGGGAAAATACAAAGAGGAGTTTCTTGGAACGTTGGAGAATGTATATATATTAGGAACTAAATTATAAAATTATTAATCATAGGCACAGCCTTATTTACATAGTATACTTATGCTAATAAGACTGTGCTTATTTTATTGAGAGACAAGATTCATTTTTTGAGAGAGGTTTTTATGATTCAACGTATTTTGATGCTAGTTCTTGTGTTGCTGGCTTTTACCATGCCTACAGAGGCAATTACATTTCAGGAGCTGAAGACATCACCACAGTTTAAGTTGGTTCATCAGCATGAGTATGAGAAACCGAGTGCTATTGTTAATGATGGTGGTGGTATGTATGTGTATTTAAATACCTATTCTGTGGAGGTTCAAAAGTATGCGCCACCACAGTATACATTAAGTGCTATTTATTATGTGGTACACACGTCGCACTATCAGGCTGAGATTATGGAAAATAAGCTTACTGTTAATTATGATGCAAACTATTCATTGGCGACTTTGATTAAATCATCTAATATGATGAATCCTACTCCATCTATGCTGGCTTTGATTGAGGCTAGTGAAAGTAAGTCTGGGTTATTTATGTCTAGTACAGACAGTGCGATTTATACATTAGATGGTGCGCTTAAAAAGACTCCGTCTTTAAAAAATACTAGAAACCTTCTAATTCATCGAAAGAATATTCTTATGTATGATTTAGCTGATGCCATGTTTATGGCTGCCTATCAGCAGCATTTTGATGATATTGTGGTACAGTGAGGTGGACGATGAAACGCATATATTTATTTTCACTATGGTTACTAGTCTGCCTCGTATTACCGATACAAGGTCAAGCCGTATCACAAGCTGAGTTACTAAATCCGCAGCATTATCAGCATATCGACTCAACCGTTGATTCTGGCCGAGGAGATGGCAAATACTTGGACCTCAGTTCCATTAAAGCTGTGGATGCACCCGATGGTCATCGACGTGTGGAGGCGTCTATTTACGTCTTAATGCCTGCATCAAATCTCATTCAAGGCATTCAACTGCAATATGATTACGACTTAGAGCGATCCTTACGTCATTTGATCACTATTCATGACAGAGGATTACAACAAGGCGCTAATACGCCGTATATCTCTATTTGGCGTACAAAACAGGAAAATTCCGGTATTATAGGGACCGTTAACGGTGGCATTGCTTTTAATAATGAAGGTGAAACACGCCGTCAACGACTTCAAAAAGAACATTTAGAAGCGATGATATTACGACCTCAATTTGGAATGGAACGGTATACAATAGCAAACATAATCTATCAGAAGGCCTATAGAGTGGCCTATGATGATGAGCCGTGATAGGTTATGAACAATACGAGAATGGTTCAAGCAGTGGATAGACTTAGGTGGATAATTAAACTTGTTTTTGGACTCTTGTTAAAACTTATACTTTTGCTTATTTGGGGGCTCTCTCTTTGGGGCTTTAGTAATCTGCTGTATGATCGATATGTATTAGAAGCATATCCATTGAGGGATTATCTTCCAGTATTGATATTTACCTTTGGGAATATTTGTATTTTGCCGGGGATTATTTTATGGTATGAAAAGATTTATCCCGCATTTGATAAACCTAATATATATTATAGAGTGAAAGCCTGGTACATTTCTCTGAAAGAGCGATCTTTAGTGGGAGCATCTATCTTTTATAGTATAGATTTTGTTATAAAGCTAGGGCTATTAATGTATGGCACTCTTATTGTTTTAGCTGTTGTTATTTTTGTGTCTCTTACTTGGCTCCGGTTCTGATTATTACTGGACTGATTCTTCATTAGCTCTTAAAAGCTCCTAAACACTCATATTGGATTTCTGATATATACTAAAATATAAAATTATTAATAATAGGCACAGTTTTGTTTGCATAGTATACTTATGCTAATAAGGTTGTGCTTATTTTGTTGTAATGTGAGAGAAAAAGAAAGGATTTTATGTTACGTAAAAGTGTAATTATGATGGCACTAGCAACTGCTTTCACCATAAATGTAAGTGCTGTACAGATCGAAGTGCCAAAAGGGCAGCCACCTATGCCTGGGGCGGATGCGAGTATTCCTACTAATGCGTATGAAAATTATTCCCATATTAATGAAAAGGCGATACAAGAAGCAGAGGCATTTAGTGCCAAAGTACAGAAGACCGTAGAGAAACCTAGCATTGCGATAGAAAAGGTTTTCAAAGAGAAATCTGGATTGGCTAAAGCGGTTAAGCTGGGGGAGTACTCACAATCTACTGTCATCTTACTTCATGATGAAAAGAATAATATCCGTTTAGCTGTTCCAAATATTAGCTTGCGTGGAGACACGGTTGAATCTAAATCGAGTGACGGTCCTTTATTTGTGGTTCGTGGTTTTACAAGTATTTTGATGGTGGGGCCACCACATGGTAAAGAATTTAGTAAACGTATGCACAATGAAGGTGTCTATAGCTATCCAGGCTTAGAAAATGCATCTTGGAAAATCCTTAAAGCCAAGACACATGTAATGTATACAGAATTTACGCCTAAGAACACGAACACTACCTATGGTATTACATATCTTGGAGGTGGTGATGTGAAGGAACCATACCAAGATAAAATAGCTGAAGTGGTAATGAGTAATTATATTATTCCATCTATTGAATCTCTATCTAGGCTGGATAATTATAGCCATGTTAAACATTGGGACAATTTCAGTTATCGTATTCCTAAAAAGGCTAAGTTAGTGAGTGAGGCTATGGAAGATAACAAATATGAGGTTCGTACTTATGAAGATGCAGGCATTAAGATCCGTGTGTTACGCTTTCAAATAGACCCTAATGTTGTTGATAAAAGTTTGGCAAAAAAACAAATTTTTGCATTTTTGAATAAATATGGTGACCTTGAGGCGCCTACACAGTATGCAACAGTTTGGAATAATGGTCTTCCAGGTTTCCTAGTTGATCGCTATAAGTCTAATGGGGGCTCCTATTTACGCCATTTTACAAAGGATTCTGAATATTATTATAGTTATCGCATTGATTATGATGAAAGCAAATCTTCGTATAAGCATAAACAATTGCGCGATATGGTTGAGTATGTAGATTTTGATAATGTTGAAAGTTTACGAAAGGCACCTCAATGGCGTATAAGTGATAGCCATAAAAAGAAGCTTGATGCGGATCTAATCTTTAATCTGTGGTATATGGAATGGATTAAAATATTAACTCAATAAGATTATGTATAAAATAAGTGGTTTGAGTTGTTCATAAAATAGTTCAGGAGAGAGATCATGAAAAGAAAATATTTGATTACAGGGCTTGTTATAGGCCTGCAATTGGTAAGTGGTTATAGTTATGAATCGGATGCAAGTTGGCTGAGTAAAACTTGGGACCGCCTTGAAACAAATGCAGCGAAGCAGTCTTATGATTGGCCAAAAGCTGAGCAATATACTCATTATGCGGGCGGACAAATTGTAGGAGCCAACTTACCAGAAGAGGATATGATGGTCCTTGGTGTTTCATTAGGTAATACCTTTGATAGTGTAAAAGCTAGTTTAGGACAGCCTACTAAAGAAACTAGTAGAGGACTTACCTATGGTGGTGTTACATTTGGGAGTTTTAAAATGGATGGTGTGGGCTCTATTGTTACCTATATGATGATCGAGAATCGTGATGCTACTACACATAGAGGTATTGCCGTAGGCGACTCCATGCGAAAGGTCCTTAATGTATATGGCAGACCTGATTTAGTGGATACTAACAATCGATGGTTTTATGGGAAATATCGCTATCGAACTGATATGATGCATGGCATACAATTTGAACAAAAAGGCGATAAAGTCAGTAAGATTTTGATTTATAAATGATTATATTCTTACCATATCTATGAAAAAAGCCGAGCTTTTAATTCATAGAATTAGCTCGGCTTTTATTACTGTATTCATATATTTGTATAATATAATGCTTATTGTATCGCATATTAGTTCGCTATATAATAAGCATAGGATAGTTAGACGAGGTTGGGCCTCTCTTCGTCATCGAAGGGAGGGATAAGCCTATGAGTGGTTATGAAATAATCATGCTCTTATTA
>CAKQBP010000146.1 GCA_934216375.1 uncultured Veillonella sp. | reverse complement strand
ATAATACATATCGTGTTGCCATCGATGACGGACAAGGTAAATATATTGGTACTGCACGAGTAGTAGTGAATGTTCCACTGCCACCAGAAGCCTTACCAGAAAATGCACCTCAAGTTGAAGCACAACTCTTAGTATTAGTTGAAGACTTTGATTTCGGCGCTGATAAAATCATAAACTTTGAAACAACCTTAGCCGATTTATTAAGAGAAAAATTCCGTTATGAAATTCCTCATATCTTCTTCTACTATCCTAGCCCTCAAGATGTTTTAAACCAAACAATTTCACAATAAGGTCTATAACGAGCAAAAAGCTATGTAAAATACATAGCTTTTTTTGTTTATTCTGCTCCAAGTTCTTCCTCTACACGACACAAGATAAAGCAAAGGTCGGATAGACGGTTTAGGTATTTTAAATTAGACTCGTGAACACTTTCACCAGCGTCTAACACCCGCCATAAATTGCGTTCAGCACGACGTGTTATTGTTCTTGCTATATGTAAATAAGCAGAAGATTGTTTTTCACCTGGAATAACGAAACTAGATAAAGGTTCTAACTTTTCATCAAATCGGTCGATAACCTTTTCTAAATGTTTTACATGTTGCTCAGTAATTACCGGAGCAGCATTTAAACTAGCAATATCAGCCATTAAAGTCCATAAGTTGCGCTCAATATCGTATAACTCAGCGGCAACACGTGGATTTTCAGCATAAGCGCGAGCCAATCCTAAAAAAGCTTGTAATTCATCGATTGTACCATAAGCTTCTACGCGTAAAGATGATTTCTGTACACGTTCGCCTGTGTATAAACCAGTTGTACCAGCATCACCTGTTTTTGTATAAACGCTACTTGCCATATGATTACCTCCTATAAATAACATGGATGTAGAGATAAAAGCTAAAGGATCCCAACCTTGAGATTATTTGTATTCAGGGAACCAAAGATGAATTTCACGAGCAGCGGCTTCTGGAGAATCAGAAGCATGTACTACGTTAGCATCCATTGTTAGGGCATAGTCACCACGAATACTACCAGGGGCAGCATCTACAGGATTTGTCGCCCCATTTAAAGCACGTACGGATACAATTGCGTTCTCACCAGCTAACACAAAAGCAAGAACTGGGCCTGATGTAATAAAATCAACTAATTCACCAAAGAATGGTTTTTCCTTATGTTCTGCATAATGTTCTTCCGCTAACTCACGAGATACTTGTAAGAGTTTTAATGCTTTAATAACAAGGCCTTTACGTTCATAACGGCTAAGAATTTCACCACTTAATTGACGTTTAACTGCATCTGGTTTAATTAAAACTAATGTTTCTTGCATAATACCCTCCAGTAGATACTAATTATAATATTGCCTTTTC
Source organism: uncultured Veillonella sp. (assembly GCA_934216375.1). Classification (GTDB taxonomy): domain Bacteria; phylum Bacillota; class Negativicutes; order Veillonellales; family Veillonellaceae; genus Veillonella. The sequence continues at coordinate 2,806 of CAKQBP010000146.1, read as the reverse complement.
TTTATACTTTGGATTCATAGCTTGTTTCTTTAACTTTTGAATACGTTCTTCCGTGCGAGGATGTGTACTAAAAAGATTGCTCAAGCTTTCACCAATTCCCATCATAGGGTTAATAATAAACATATGGGCTGTAGCATTACTTGCATTAGGCAATGCACCATGTTTAGAGTAGTAGTCAATTTTTGCAAGTGCAGAAGCCAGTGCTAATGGATTGCGACACATATCTCCGCCCCCCTCATCAGCTAAAAACTCACGAGTACGGGAAATACTCATCTGAATAAGACCAGCTGCGATAGGTGCAATAATGATCGTACCAAGAAGCGCCAAAGGGTTAGTGCCTTCTCGATCATCGGAGCGCCCAAATATGGCAGTGAATTGAAGTATATTGGCTATCATAGAAATAGCACCAGCCATCATAGCTGCAATTGTACTAATCAATGTATCTCGATTCTTAACATGTGTTAATTCGTGTGCAAGCACACCTTCTAATTCTTCATCAGTTAATAGACGTTGGATACCTTCTGTAACAGCAACTGCTGCATGACTAGGATTTCTACCTGTTGCGAACGCATTCGGTACTTCACTGGGAATGATATAAACCTTTGGCATTGGTAAATTACCATTTTTAGCCAATTGCTCTACCATTGCATATAGTTTTGGATTAGACTGTGCAGTAACAGGTTGAGCATTGTATTGGGCTAAAACGATTTTATCGCTGTACCAATAGGACATAAAATTCATACCCATGGATATGACAAACATCATAATCATACCGCTTCTGCCGCCAATCATATCACCAATAACCACTAAAATGGCTGTTAGCGTCGCTAATAAAAGTGTTGTTTTTATATTGTTCATGTTTCCTCCAATTATAGTTATGGACTATGCCTAACACTATAATTATACCATAAACTATATAATTAACGCTCCAGTTGTATCAGCTTCTAAGCAATATATTTTATTTTCAATTCCATTCGCCGAAAATACAGCCCCCATAGCCTTTGCTACCTCTTGTACATGAGCTTTATCAACATATGCAATCAGAGTAGAACCCGATCCACTGATAGTAGCACCGTAAGCTCCAGCAATTTTTGCGGCTTCAAAAACTTCATCACAATGAGGAATCAAAGTCTTACGATAAGGTACATGCAAGTTGTCATCTAAGGCAACAGATAAATTACTTAATTGATGCGTAATTAAGCTTGTTACAAATAATGAAGCATGACTTACATTTTGTACAGCTTCTTTAAATGGAATATGATTTGGTAGCACAGAACGAGCATATTCAGTAGATACCATGACTTCTGGTACTACAACAGCAAAATGTAGCTCCGGAGGAATAGAAATGACCGTGTTTAGTACCTTATTTTTTAAACCTGTAGCACAACATAAATTTCCGTAAATAGCTGGCGCCACATTATCTGGATGACCTTCCATACGATTTGCTATAACTAGTAACTCTTCTTTTGAAAGTGGATGCTTTACTAATGCGTTCGCCAGTAAAAGTCCCCCTACTATAGCCGTACTACTACTACCTAGTCCACGAGAGGGAGGAATCAAGGTTTCAGAAGTTATATGACCATATCGAATTGGTTCTTGAGCAGTAGCAAAAACTTGATCCATAGCGAAACCAATTAGATTCTTTTTAGGATCTTCAGCGCGTAGAATATCTGCACCAAAACCTTCAAAAGTATATGTATATTCTGTAGCATTTTCATCTGGTGTAAAGCTGAATATATTATAAAGATTTAGTGCTAATCCTAAGCAATCAAAACCTGGGCCACAGTTTGCACTAGTGGCAGGTACTTGTACACGAACAGTATTCATAATTAAGCTTCCATAATACGAATAACACTATTAACAGCCTTAACGGAGCGCAAGCTATTAAAAGAGTCTATAAGATTTAAAATATAAGATCTTGGGCATTTAGATGTAACAATGGCAAGAACTGCAGTTTCTGGATCCATATTTCGTTGAACGATGGATAAAACAGAAATTTTTTGTTCTGCTAATTTTGCAGAGATTTTTGCTAGAACACCTGTTTTATTATCCACTGCTAAACGCAAGTAGTAGCTAGATTGGATTTTACCTGGAGAATAAATATCTTTTTGATCATAATAGAACGGTTTTAAACGCCCTGTTTCATTATAAGAGACATTCTTTGCCACTTCCATTATGTCAGATACTACAGAACTACCTGTCGGTAAGCTACCTGCACCACGACCATATAGCATGACATCATCGATACCATTGCCCTTAACATAAATTGCATTGTAGGATCCTCGAACAGATGCTAATGGGTGTGTCGTAGGAATAAATGCAGGATATACATTTAGAGATAATCCTTGAGCAGTTTCTTTAGCAATACCTAATAATTTAATATTGTAACCAAACTCTTTCCCAAATTTTATATCTTCAGTATCAATGCAAGTAATGCCTTCTACAGTTACATCTTCGAAAAAAATGCGACGATTGAAACTAATGGATGCAAGAATAGCCAATTTACGTGCTGCATCAAGACCTTCAACGTCAGCCGTAGGATCTGCCTCTGCATACCCTAAATCTTGTGCTTCTTTCAATACATCTTGATAGCTTAACCCTTCTTCAGACATTTTAGTCAAAATGAAATTTGTTGTACCGTTCATAATACCAATGAGTTCGGTAATGCGGTTACCAGCCAAAGATTCGTATAATGTACGGATAATAGGAATACCACCTAATACAGATGCGTCAAAACGTAAATCTACCCCATTTTTACTAGCTAAATCTAATAAGTATGGACCGGACTCTGCTAATAAGTCTTTAT
>CAKQBP010000145.1 GCA_934216375.1 uncultured Veillonella sp. | reverse complement strand
ATAATCAACTGTCCTTTTATTAAGCTATAGTTATTACGATAATAATTAATGTACAAAAAATTAGTATTTTGTACATCAATCTACTATTTAGAAAAGTGATGTTCAAAAATCCTTCTTTTTGAACATTAATTTACTAAGATTTGTTAGTTATTAATTCAATAAACATCCTCTTTGAACAAGTAAATGCCTATTTAGATAATACTCATACTACATACATATTAGAAAAGTAATCTAATCAACTAATAGTTTTTGGCAATCGTATTTTCATTTTCCTACCACTTATAAGCTCCTCTATTATTAATTTCTTGATAACAGCACATTTCTTTATCGTATCAAAAATTGTAGCAAACATAATACCTGTACATATACAATTTATATGTTACTATTCTCATAAAATTTAATATAACAAATCAAAATTCCTACAAGGGTTGGATATGCTAATATAAATTCATTACTCATAAAGCATACAATCTGACCAAAGAATGCTACTAATAAATAAACTAACGTCGGATTTTGTATATGTCGTCTAATTCTATATGTTTTATATAAAATATATAAAATTGGTGTAATAAATAATAGTTCCCCTATAACACCAAACCAAGCCAATATGGCTGCAAATTCGTTGAGTACAGGGTATTCAAACGCTAAAAACCCTTTTCGTAACACATCCTCTGTCCATTGCTTAACCTCTCCACTATCTTTAGCAAAATCCGGGAATCGATCCACCATATAGTTAGAATGCAAACCTCTACCAACACCAAACAGAGGGTAATCTAGACCTACTTTAAACATAGCTACCGTATTACCAAATCTTGCTGAGTTAGACCGTGAGCTCGCATTACTAACAGATTTAACATTACTATCAATATAGTTATCTAGCGCTTTTTCTACCGATACAGCTTTAGAAGTTTCATCAACAGTGTTTATTTCTGAAATACTTGCTCTAATAAGAGGGCTCGCCACGGAGTCTCCCACAATGACAAACGAATAACTTAATACACTAAGACCAATTATAAATAGACATAGCTTCCACCAAGATTTATATCTAAACATTAGACTTAATACAATAAACGCAACAAGTTCAAATAGATAAACAACAACACCAGTTCGCGCTTTAGTTAAGAAAATCATGGAAATCAAGAAAAATGCTAATACAATATCAAGTTTATTTTTGTCACTCACATAATGAATACCTAACAATGGAGCCAAGAATACGCCAATCATGCTAAAATAGGATGGTTCCAATGCAAGGCTTCTAAGTTGGCCTGGCCATAATTCTGGAGGCCACCACCCACTTTGTACAACAGGATCATATAAACTATTATTAATAGTTACTAGTATACTAGCTAAATAATCCGAACCACTCCATAGCCAAGAAACCTCTATAACAGAGTAAGCTATACATAGAATTGTTAATATTCTTGCAGCATTAACAATGGTATCAAGGCCTTTTTTATAATCATCTTTATAAAGATTAAAAATGATTAAGAATAAACCAATTAATGGGAATATAAAGTTTCTGAATAAATACCAAACTAAGGATACCATCAACTTTACTTGTAGAACAAATTCATTACCTACAAATGAAGGGAATAGAGTATATAATTTTTGGACAACGGATGTATTGATTAAGTACGTATAAATTACAGTATCGTAAAAAGGGAAAGAAAATACCCCCAATATAGTACAAAAAACAATCCAAACGACAGATATTATAAAATACAGTTTAAATGGAACCTCTGTCTTCTTTTTCCATATGCTATACACAATAAATAAAAAAATGGAAAAAAACAAAAATACCATCGACAGATTATTTCCCATCGAAAATAAGGTATACCGATCTGGTATCCGCATTAAGGGCAATGAAATTATCATTGCACAAAGCAAAATCTCTTGAATTTTATAATATGCTAAACTAATCATATTGAAACAAACCTCTCAAATCTCTCAAACTACTTAATACCTCTTAAAAGAGTTGCTTCCTTAATAAACCTCCCATAATACTCATAATTAAAAATTCTGTTAATAGCATTGTTATTGCTACGCCTTTAGCCCCCCACAAATAACACAATGGAAATATAGATATCAAACTAAAGAAAGCTCCCAATACTAGAGTCCGACTATAAGCACTATTCATATTAAGGGGTAACATCGTTTCTTCACCAAATACAGTACTAATAGCAACAGCTAATGGAACAAAAGACAAGATTCGTAATACATCAACAGTTAAATCATAATCAGCTCCGAACAATAGCCTAACTATAGTATCTGAAAAGAAAAATAAAGATGTACAACCAACAAGGCCTACAATCAAATACAGGAATAATTGCTTTTTAATGAACTGTAATCCCTTGAGAATATCATCTCTCATCATCTTACTTATAAATGGATATATTGCATCACTTACAGCATATATACCTCTTCGAACACAGGTAATTAATTTATCAGCAGCACTATAGTAACCAACGATAACATTATTCGTAAGCATACCTAATACTACTACATTAGTTGCAGTATACAAGTTAACTGCCAACGAAGATACGAATATAGACCAGCCTTCTTTATAAGAATTAATAATCTCACCCATAGGTGGCAATTTGAATAATCCTGTATAGTGTTTTCTTAACCAAACTATTGAAAAAATACCTGCAATTAATGGAGTACAAGCGAGTAAAAATGCAGCAAGTATATAGACAACTGGAGATTATACAAGTAAAAATATACCAAGCATCGTACAAAAACGGCCACACATATTTAAGATGGTAATATACCGCATTTTCTGTATACCCTGGAAAAACCATACAGGAAATAAAACATTGCCTATAATTCCACAGTACATGACCTGAAATAATAATATATCAATCGTATTTCCTAATAATATGCGTTGTAGATTATAAATAGCAAAAAATACCGCGGTAATAAATATTAATATACATACTTTTCCATAAAAATATTTGGCAAATAGAGAGCTTATGTTCTGTTCTTTGGCCTGTGCTATTGCCTTTGGTGCAGTTAAGGAGTACCCAAAATCAACAAAAATTCTAAAATACTCCATAATTCCCTGCATAAAAGCAATCATCCCAAAATGCAATGGACCTAATACACGAATCAAATATGGTACTAAAATAAACGCTAATATATATTCTAAAGCGCGCAAGGTCAGTAAAGAAAATATATTCTCTATTAATACGGAGTAACTCTTTCTCACATTACCCATCCTCTAACATTAATATCTATTAAATATTACTAACTATACTTTCATAATTAGAGAAAACCCCATAGTATTATCAATAAAATATAAAGATAATCTCTATCGGTTTTAATCATATGTAATATATAATCGTACAAATATGACTATGATTCATATTTAATAATACAATTTAACCAATAGCCTTTTTATATATTGTTTACACTTCCACATTGGATTATGGCTAGTATCAGCCGTATGATCTAATACATAGTGTTTATATTGAATTAGTAAATCATTGTACTCTTTCTTACATTTATTGGCACAGACTCTACGAGATAATTCCACATAGGAATTTAAAAGATATAATTGCAGCTCATTCTTTACACTACTGCAGTGATTCATAAGATAATCACTCATATATATGTGGGACTCTATTGTATCTATCATAAAACGTCTAGTGAAAGTAGCCATTATACTACCTGCGCGTTGTACATAATAATAAAGTGGTTCATTTACTGTTACTATACTATTAGCATTCAAAAATAGCATGAAAATAGTAAAATTATCTTCTTGAACTCGTCCCTTTGGAAAACGAACTGGCACCACTCCATTGAATAAATCCAATTTAAAAATTTTATTCCATACTACATTTAAATCAAATGGTTCCGTTTTTAGTAGATAATACCGTAACATATCCATACCTGTAAAAGTTCGTTTATCATATTGAACAGACATAGTATGTATACTAATATCATCATCACCTCTATAGATATAATAATTACAAGATACTATATCAGCATTGTTATTATTCGCTACAGTAATCAGTCTTTCACACATTGTATTCACAATAAAATCATCACTATCAATGAATAAAATATAGTCCCCTGTAACATGATCTAAACCATAGTTACGAGCATCGGAAAGCCCCCCATTCTCTTTGTGAAAGACCTTAATTCGTTTATCCTTCGCCGCATAAGAATCTGCAATAACACCACTACAATCCGTTGCACCATCATCAACTAGAATAATTTCTAAATTCTGATAGGTTTGATTTAGTA
>CAKQBP010000144.1 GCA_934216375.1 uncultured Veillonella sp. | reverse complement strand
GATTTGGCGTATCTGTTCATAATTTATTTGATAATATATTAGAAGAATTAGTTACTAAAGGCTTATTAGAGTATCAAAATTGTAGTTATCATTTAAGTTCTGAAGGTGCCAAGCATGGAAACTATGTATTTAGTCAATTTATTCGTGAGTAATTTCTCACAGTTTCTCAAAATCTAATATGTTAGTATAAATAGGATGATGATGAATAAGCATGCTAGATTTGAGGAGGAACGATGAAGACATCTGTAATATTACACGGTTTACATAATGAATTTACTTTAGATCAAATGAAAGCATGCATAGAACTTGCTGAAAAATATGGCGGATCCTTTCGTCATGTTGTAACAGGTATACAAATTACAGGTATTGAAAAAGATGATAAGGAACAGTTAATTTCTGAATTGCCTGATGGCGTGACAACTGTTATTCATAGAGGTGTTAATTCCTTAATTGCCTGTGTAGGTAAAGGCTATTGTAAAAATGGACAAATGGAAACTAAAGAATTGGCTGATTATGTAGAGAGAAAACACTACGGCCGAAAAACATCTCATAAGTGCAAGATTGGTATCAGTGGATGTGGACGTAACTGCCCTGATGCGATGGTGAAAGATATTGCTTTTATTGGTACATCTCAAGGTTTTATGTTGGCTGTTGGTGGTAATACAGGTATGAGACCAGAAGCAGGAAAAATTTTAGCAAGAAAACTAACTATTGAGCAATCTAAAAAAGCTGTAGACATTTTGATTGATTGGTATGCTAAAAATGGTGAACCTCGTGAACGTATGGGACAATTGTTAGAAAGACTTGGAAATCCACTTGAAGGTGTAGAACTATAAATTGTAATATTTTTAGTACTAATTACTTTATGGCCCTTAGGCTATACATTTTTATAATCAAAAAGTATTTTTACTGAGAGTTTCATAATAACAAAATTATAATATATATAAACACTTATACTATTTCAGGTTTTAATAATAGAACTTTTATTAGATCAACATATTCCAATGTTTAAATTTGGGGATATGACATAAATGTAGATAGTATAAGTGTTTTCTCATTATTCTGGTTTGATTTTTTGACTAATTAATTAAAAATATCAAATTGTCTTTTTGACTAAATAGATTTTATTTGGCTTTTTAATGATTTTTTAGCTTGACAATTTTTTTTAATATGATAATATTATACATGCGATTAGCACTCAAAGTTTATGAGTGCTAACAAGAGGTGTCATTATGGATGAAAGAAAACAGCGCATCTTGCGAGCCATAATTGAAGACTACGTTAAATCCGCAGAACCTGTAGGCTCTCGAACGATTGCTAAGAATTATGATCTTGGTATCAGTCCTGCTACGGTACGGAACGAAATGTCAGATTTAGAGGAATTAGGCTATTTAGAGCAACCTCATACATCGGCTGGACGTATTCCTTCAGCTAAGGGCTATCGCTTATATGTTGATTCTATGCTGAGTCGACAACCTGTTCCATTACAGGATGCTGAAAAAATTGAAATGTTATGGAAACATTCCAATGGATCAACGAGTGAACTCTTTTTAAATATGGCTAAACTACTTTCACAGGTAAGCCATAGCATGAGTTTATTCTTGGCACCAGCCCATGATAGAGCATTAATCAAATACATTCATGTATTACCGCTAGATAGTCATCAAGCCATTATGGTAGTTATTACTGAAACAGGGGCACTTGATAATGAGTTGATGTACTTTGGTGAAAGTGTTTCACCAGAGCTTTTACAGAGTCTAGCCATACAATTTAGCAATGCACTACAGAATGTAAGTATTGGTCATGTAACGGCTGAGGCTTTAGGATCTATATTGGTCCATATGGAAGGACCGCAGGGAATTTTATTAATTCTTTCGGAGACATTATTACGAGCTATTAATAAACGTAAGTTGTTCTATTCGGTAGGTACCACAGAGTTGTTAAATCAACCAGAGTTTAAGTCTGTTGAGAAGGTACAACCCTTGCTTTCCTTAGTGGAAGAACAAAATCAATTAGGACAGTTATTAAAAGATGATTCTCCAACACCTGTTAAGGTCAAGATTGGTATTGAGAATGAAACTGAAGCACTACATTCAATGAGTGTGGTACAAGCTGATTTTACGAATCAAGATCAGCCTATTGGAACTCTTGCTATTCTTGGTCCAACGCGGATGGAATACGGACGTATCATCGGCATGTTGTCCCATATGAAACATATAATGGAAACTATGGTAAAAGAACAAAACAGAAAGGGCATGTAATGGCTGAAGAACAAGACATTAAACAAGAAATAGTGGAGGAAACAGAGAATACTACGAATGTAGAGGAACCAACTGTTGAAAAAACTGAAGAAGCTGTGGCTGATGCTGCTCAAGTGTTAGAAGAACTTAAAGCCGACTTTGATAATCGCTATAAACGGTTACAAGCGGACTTTGAAAATTTCAAACGTCGTACTAACCAGGAAAAAGAGCAACTTGCTGGATATGTAAAAGGGGATGTATTAACGGACCTTCTTCCTGTATTGGATAACTTTGAACGGGCCGTTCAAAGTCCTGCAGAAGGGGAAGCAAAAGTATTCCTCGATGGATTCATTATGATTCATCAAAATTTGATGGCTATGTTATCTAAACATGGATTAGCAGTTATTGAAGCTGTGGGTCAACCATTTGATCCAAATTTCCATCAAGCGATTATGCGTGTACCGTCAGATGAATATGAATCCGATACGGTGTGTGAAGTATTGCAAACTGGCTATACTGTTGATGGTCGTTGTATACGTCCAGCAATGGTAAAAGTTGTGGAATAGATTATAAAGTTTTAGGAGGTATATATTATGGCAAAGGTAATTGGTATTGATTTAGGTACAACAAACTCTTGTGTTGCTGTTATGGAAGGCGGCGAACCTACGGTTATTACAAATCAAGAAGGTGCACGTACAACTCCTTCCGTTGTTGGGTTTGCAAAAAATGGTGAACGTTTAGTTGGTCAATTGGCTAAACGTCAAGCCGTATCTAATCCAGAAAACACAATCATTTCTATTAAACGTCACATGGGTACAGACTACAAAGTAACTGTAGAAGGTAAATCTTATACTCCTCAAGAAATTTCTGCAATGATTCTTCAAAAAATCAAAGCTGATGCAGAAGCTTACTTGGGCGAACCTGTAAAACAAGCTGTTATTACAGTTCCTGCATACTTTACAGATGCTCAACGTCAAGCTACAAAAGACGCTGGTGCCATTGCAGGTCTTGAAGTACTTCGTATCATCAACGAACCTACAGCAGCTGCTCTTGCATATGGTGTAGATAAAGATGAAGATGGTAAAGTTCTTGTATTTGACCTTGGTGGTGGTACATTCGACGTATCTATCCTTGAACTTGGTGATGGTGTATTTGAAGTATTAGCAACATCTGGTAATAACCACCTTGGTGGGGATGACTTCGACCAACGCATTATGAACTACCTTATTGAAGAGTTCAAAAAAGAAACTGGTATCGATTTATCCAATGATAAATTAGCTGATCAACGTTTAAAAGAAGCTGCTGAAAAAGCAAAAATTGAGTTGTCTGGTGTAGCTAGTACAAATATTAACTTACCATTTATTACAGCTGATGCTACAGGCCCTAAACACTTGGATGTAACATTAACTCGTGCTAAATTTGAAGAATTAACTGCTGACTTAGTACAAGCTACAATCGAGCCTACTCGTAAAGCTATGAGCGATGCTGGTTTATCTGCATCCGATATCGATAAAGTATTGTTAGTTGGTGGTTCTAGCCGTATTCCAGCTGTACAAGAAGCAATCAAAAAAGTATTGGATAAAGAACCAACTAAAAATGTTAACCCTGATGAATGTGTAGCTATTGGTGCTGCTATTCAAGGTGGCGTATTAGTAGGTGAAGTTAAAGACGTATTGTTACTTGACGTAACGCCATTGTCCCTTGGTATCGAAACAATGGGTGGCGTATTCACACGTATTATTGATCGTAACACTACAATCCCTACATCTAAATCTCAAGTATTCTCTACTGCAGCAGATAACCAACCATCTGTAGATATCCATGTATTACAAGGTGAACGTGAATTCGCAGCAGATAATAAAACATTGGGTCGTTTCAACTTGGATGGTATCCCAGCTGCTCCTCGTGGGGTTCCTCAAATCGAAGTAACATTCGACATCGATGCTAATGGTATCGTACATGTAAAAGCTAAAGATTTGGGGACTCAAAAAGAACAAAAAATTACCATTACTTCTTC
>CAKQBP010000143.1 GCA_934216375.1 uncultured Veillonella sp. | reverse complement strand
TGAAGGCTCCTCGTTCATGAATGATACGACAAGCATCTTCTAAATTAGTTGCGCCCGTATATTTTTCAGCATAGTCGCGAGCTACGATAACAATATGACTATCTTCTGTAATAGCCTTCATATCTTCATCGTAACGCTGAGCACCACCATCTAAAGAAATGATAGTCCCTGCTTCTTTCGCTACAGCAATAGCAGAACGCATGAGTTGGCGATGTCGACCATTAATATGCAAAATATAAGCATCCTCTATCAATTGCTTATGAACCTCTAAAAAATGGGGATCAGTTGCTGTAGATCGTTCAAAGAATACAGCGCGCTCACCAGTGCTTTGTTTTACAAGAATTGTGGCAACACCACTCTTAGCACCTCTTTCAACTTGAATTGCATTTGTATTAACATTGTATTTTTCAAAGTCATCTAATATGTGACGACCTACCATATCGTCACCGATACTATCAATCATAGCCGTACAAGCACCATATTTTCCGGCCACCGCTAGTGCTGTAGCCACTGGTCCACCACCATCGGTAGTAGACGATACGACTTGCTGTACCTCACGGCCCGTTGGATAATGATCCACAACTATAAAACGGTCTAATGTACTAGCACCGATGCCTACGATATCTATATTTTTTTGAGGAAATGTACTCATACTAACCTCCTAAACCTTTTATTAGCTATACAAGCCATATCACTTCACATCTTATAGATTCACTATCTTACTTATGGGTTTATGACTTTAACAACAATTTGTTTTTTATTGTCCTTATAGACTTATACATCTATTCTTATACATCTATTGTTATACTTTTTAAAGTCATGTAAGTCTTATACCTACAGAATACCTTTCGCTCTATAAAAAGTAAACCCCAGACTACAGTCTGGGGCTACTTTGTACTACAGAGAGCACGTATATGTCACGTAATATGTCTTGTATATTATATGTTGGTTATTGGGAGAGGTTGTTAGAATTAAGGTGTAACATAACAGTTTAAGACATCATACGTTCCATCATATATTCAATCTCATCAGCACTTAAATTGTACATAGCTTGTACCATTCGTTCTGCTGCTTCGCCAGAAGCACCGCTCTTAGCAATTTCAGCTTTAGCCTTAGTAATAAGAGCCTCTTTACGTTGTGCTTCGGAATCTTCGTCAGTTGGTACAGAGATATTGGCTTTACCCTGGCCAATGCCACGTACCTCTTGGTTAGGATTTTCTTTAGAAGTTGTTTTTGTATCTTGTGCTGCTACTGCTTCTATAGCGAAGGAATTCTTACCAGTCATGATATATTCAACAGCTTCTAATGTACTTTGCGTAAGGTTTACAGTCCAGAATTCACCTGCATCAGTCAATTTATAAAGCAATCCATTATAGGCAACAAGACCTCGTTTTTCCCATAATTTATAGAGCCAGTTCAATTCATCTAATCTGGAATCCATTTTTACTAAGCTCATAATATTGAGGAATCCTTGTTCTAATTGACTTACTACTCGGTTTACGATAGGTTGTAAATCACTTTGTTTCATAAGGGCCATAAATGGTTTTTCACCGCGGGTAACCATATCTTCGTATGGTTTTAATGCACGATGTAACATCATACCATAACCGTCGACGTTACCACCTGCACCACTACCAAATGGGAACATTGGAACGCCCGATTTAGCTAAAGTGTTATACAAGCTACGTTCACGGTTATTAGCACTCCAGTGAGCGGCACTCAATCGACGATAGGAACGTTCATCAAGGTATTTACGACCAAATTCAAACATATCCCCTTGCATCGCTGTTGTGGCTGCAGCTGGAACTTTGCCGTTTGTAATGTCTTTATTGAGATCACTACCATCAAATACATTTAATTGATATAGATCCGCACCATCTACGCCAGAGCTTACCAAATCTGCTAAGTCTTGTTCCCAAACCTCCATAGTTTGACCAGGCAAACCATAGATCAAGTCAATAACAACAGAGCATTGACCATAAGCTTTCAAGGCAGATAAACGTTCTAATACGGTTTCTTTCGTATCTAAACGTCCTACCATTTGACGTACTTCTGTATTGAAAGATTGTACACCGATGGACATACGGTTAACACCGTTTGCCATCCAAACTTCAAGATTTTCAGGAATTAAATCGTGAATACGACCTTCTAAGGTAAGTTCGTAATCATTTGCCAATGGCAAGTACGCTTTAATTGCTTTGAGCAGTCTTTCAGAGTTTGTAGGAGATAAAGATGTTGGTGTGCCACCTCCGATAAACAAGGCATGGATTAAGCCGTCTTTTAATCTCGGACGCTCACTAGCGAGCTTTAATTCACTGATAAGACCATCAATATATTGGTCTTCAACACTTTGACTCGTACCGTTTTGGAAGAATCCACAATATGTGCATTTTGTCTTACAAAACGGAATATGAATGTAAGCGCATTGCATTTCGCCCTTTTTAGGAGCCCCATTCATTAATACATCCCAAACGGCTTGCGTTTCTTTTGGAGAAACGAGCGTACCATTGAGACCTGCATGAACAACACGTTTATGAGGAAATGCACCACTCATCGGATTATCGCATTCTAAACCTAGTTGTAGGTTTCGCTGCTTCTCCGGAATGGACTCAAAGAAACTTGCTAAACTCATACTCCAATCCCCTTTCAGAAATTAGGCTTGCAACTTTGCAAGTACAGATTTTGTGAATTCTTTTGCATTTGCAAAGTCTTGTTCGTCTGGATGAGTTTCTGCAGCTTTATGTAACGCATCGCGTTCTGGGCTTTGACCATGTGCAGATCCAGGTGGGAACATTTTGTACATCATTTCGATTACTTTAGGATCGATTTTACCTTGGCATACAAACCCATCTACAAGGGATTCTTTGTTTTGCAACAATGTAGATGCTTTATCGATACTTTCACGAGCATGATCAGAATCAGCATACATACCCAACGTAGCAAAGAATACGATGTTAGGATTTGTCAAAGTTTCAATCAACTGAGCCGCTTCTTTGTTAGCTGTACCGCGGTCTACCCAGAAACCTACGAACACAGTATCATAATCAGCTAAATTTTCAGGTGCATCTTTTACAGGGACGCAAGGTGTACCTTCAGGCATAACGGAAGCCATTGCTTCCGCTACACTTTTAGTATTTCCCGTAAGGGAAGAATATAAAATAATAGATTTCATAATTATCTCCTTTATTACTTAGATATATTTATTCTTCTTCATCTTCGCCATCGGCCTGTACTACAAAGTGTACAGGAACTTCTACTGGTTGTATATCCCCTGTTTCATTTGGATACGGAGTCGCTCGTCGCACTGCATCAAGAGCCGCTTCTACAAATATCTCATCCCCACCACTAGTTGGATATACGTCTATTAAATTACCATTAGTATCTAATTTAGCCATTACATTAATTGTAACATCTACGTTCATTTTACGCTTAATAGCCGCATAAGGAATTTGTTTTTGGCTATCTACAGCTGCATAAAAGCCCTCTACATTGAACGCTGCTTTACCTGTACCATGACCATCACCTTCACCAGTACCATCACCTGTACCAGTACCATGGCCTCTACCATCACCAACTCCAGTGCCTTCACCGGTACCATGACCACCGCCAGATCCGCCACCAGATCCAGGGCCGGTGCCACCAACAGCGGAATTATCACCGGATGTATTGCCTTTATTTTCGCTTGCTTTAGCTGCCACATCTACTGCATCAGGAATATCTGTTGCGGTAGATGGTTCAACATTTGCTACAACAGCCTTTGTTCTTGCCGCTACTTCATCTGCAGATAATGGTTTAGGGAACAGATCGGCTCTGTTACCTCCGCCACCACCAGCATGTCCACTGCCACCATCATCGAGCACACTTTGTGTGAGGTCGATTTCATAGGTTTCCATTTCTTGAATGGCTGGAACCACTACAAAAAAGATTACAGCAATAAAGAGAGCAATAAGATGAACTACGGCGGATATAATGGCTGCTTTTTTCCATGATATGCCTAGTCCCATAGTTATCCTTTCTGTTCAGCTGCAATAGCCAAGCGTTTAACACCAGATTGTTTTAGCATGTCCATGATCGCCACTACTTGACCATGAGCTGCTCGTTTGTCCGCTTGTAAGATAACACTAGCGTTAGGATTTTCTTGAATACGCTGTTTAATCATAGCTTCTGCTTGATCAATACTCATTGGATTGTTATCAATTGTAATATGCCCTTCCGCATCAAGGGTAAATACAACAGGCAATTGAGCTGTTGCAGATGCACTAGTAGCTTGTGGTAGTTGTACAGATAATGCATTTTG
>CAKQBP010000142.1 GCA_934216375.1 uncultured Veillonella sp. | reverse complement strand
CGATTGCCGTTTCCGTTGTAATTTCTGCTATTATCGCACTTGTGTTGACACCAGCATTATGTGCTACAATGTTGAAAGCACATATAGCTAAAGAGCGTGAAGATTGGTTACATCGCCAATTAAATAAATTTAATGCTGCTCTAGAACGATTCAGTAATTGGTATGGCATCCAATTAGCGCGTTTAAGCCATCGTTTAAGTTTAACTGTTATTACATTGCTAGTGTTTGCAGGTGGTACAGCCTTAGTATTCCACTTCTTACCAACTTCTTTCGTACCAGCTGAAGATAGTGGTTACTACATGATTGCTATTAATGAGCCACCTGGTGCTACATCTGAACGGACTATGGCTACACTTGAAAAAATTGCATCTTTCTTGGAAGAAAAAAATGATCCTGAAAAACCTAAGGATGAACAATTATTCCAAGAAGTATTTACTGTCGCTGGTTTTGACCTTTTAGGTGGTGGTCAAAAGTCTAGTGCTGGTGTAATTTTTGCTACTATGTCTGACTGGAAATATCGTACTACTGCTGCAACTTCTATTAATGCAATGGTTGGTCAAACCTTTGGTTTTGCCGCTCAAGGTGTACCAGAAGCAACTGTAATTGCTATGAATCCACCATCCATTCCTGGTTTGGGTACAACTGGTGGTTTTAGTATGTACATCATCAACAAAGCTGGCGATAGTCCACAAGTTATGGCTGATCGTACTAATGAATTTATTGCGGAAGCTCGTAAGAGCCCGGCAATTCAATCTATTTATACTACTTTTGATACATCTACGCCGACATTACAATTTGATGTAAATCGTGAAAAAGCAGCTCAAGATGGTGTAGCATTAGCTGATATCTTTACCACTTTGCAAGGGTTCTACGGTAGTATTCAAGTTAACGACTTTACTACTTATGGTAAAAACTATAAGGTTGTAGTCCAAGCGGAAGACGCATATCGTCAAAATGCAGATCAGCTTAATATGTTAGCTGTTAGAAATAGTAATGGCCAAATGGTACCTGTTTCTAACTATATTACAAAGGAACAAACAGGTACACCATCTAGTATCACTCGCTTTGATAATGCGATGGCCGTACAAATTGGTGGTTCTCAAGCTAATGGGTACTCCTCTGGTGATGCTATCAACGCATTAAAAGAGGCAGCCGCTAAAACATTACCTACTGGTTATACATATGATTGGGCAGGGCAATCTCGTGAAGAATTAAAAGCCGGTTCTCAAACTATGTTGATTCTGGGTTTAGGTCTAGTATTTGTATTCTTAATCTTGGCTGCCTTGTATGAATCATGGAAGGTTCCATTTGCCGTATTGTTCTCCGTACCATCTGGTATGATAGGTGCTTCTTTAGTACCATTCTTATTGAACTTCACAGGCAGATATTCCTTAGCAAATGATATTTATATGCAGATCGGTCTCTTAACCTTGGTTGGCTTAGCTGCGAAAAATGCGATTTTGATTATCGAGTATGCTAAGATTCGCGTTGACGAGCGTGGTATGAATGTTGTTGATGCTGCTATCGAAGCTGCAAAAATTCGTTTGCGTCCAATTTTGATGACATCCTTTGCATTTATCCTTGGTGTATTACCATTGGCAGTATCTAGTGGTGCTGGTTCTGGTGCACGTACTTCTATGGGTATTACTGTAGTAGCAGGGATGACAACAGCTACATTGTTTGGTATCTTTATCATCCCAATGTTGTTTATCATCATTGAAACAATTGGACCTGGTTTGTTAACAAACCGCAAAAAGAATCACGACTAATCATTTATATTGGATAATTTTATAGAATGTTAAAAACACGTCACTACTTAGTAGTGGCGTGTTTTTTTGTATGATTTATGATATAATGATATAGTTAAAAATCGGATTGACGTAAGTCGATATTAAGTATGAAATTAATATAAAAGAGGTATATTATGAGTGATGTAAAAACATATGTAGCAGGTCATAAAAGCCCTGATACTGATTCAATTTGTTCTGCTATTTCCTTTGCTAACTTACTAACACAAATGGGGACACCAGCAACTCCAGTCTGTGCAGGTGAAGCTAACAAAGAAACAACATATATTTTGAACCATTTTGGCTTTGCTCACCCTCAAGTTGTTAAAAATTGGGAAGAGTTTGCTCCAGAAGGCGGTAATTTGTATTTAACAGACCATAACGAATCCAAACAAATAATTGATGGCTATAAATCCATGAATATGTGCGGTGTTGTCGATCATCACCGCATTGGTGACTTCGAAACTGATGGACCTGTATTCATGCGTTTAGAACCGGTAGGTTGCTCTAATACAATCATTACTAAGTTGTACATGGAGAATAATCAAGAAATTCCTAAAGGCGTTGCAGGCTTGATGTTATCTGCCATCATTTCTGATACTGTGTTATTCCGTTCTCCAACATGTACAGAAACAGATAAAGAAATGGCTCATAAATTAGCTGAAATCGCTGGCGTAGATATTGAGTCCTATGGGCTAGATATGTTGAAAGCGGGAGCAGATATTTCTGATTTAACTAATGATGATATCGTTCGTACAGACATGAAAGAATTCTCTGAAGCAGGTAAGACTATTTCTATCGGTCAAATTTCTGTTATGGATACAACTGATGTATTGGCTAAACAAGGTGAACTAGTACAAGCCTTAGAAGCGCTTCGCAATGCTAATAACTACGATGCATCTTACATCATGATTACAAATATTCTCGATGAAAGCACAACATTGTTGTTTAGTGGCGATGTAGAAGCTGTAGTTACTAAAGCATTTGAAAAAGAAATAAAAGATAATGGTGTATTCTTACCTAATACTATGTCTCGTAAAAAACAAATCGTACCACCAATTCTTGGTGCTATGAAATAGTATACAAACTAAAAAAGAACGTTGCTCGCAACGTTCTTCTTCTCTATTTATAGGGCTTCAAGTATATTGCATGTATATTGTAATTGCTATTATAGATGTGTTTATTTACATATAATAATTTAGCTTTTAATTATACATACTTGTTTCACAGCTTATTAAAGATTATTTATGTATATTTGGAGTTTGTATTGCATATGTAAGGGCAATAGGTGTTTTCCGATGAATTCATTATTAACAGGTTTAAATAAAGAGCAACAACAAGCTGTTCAGCATACGGAAGGCCCTTTATTGATTTTAGCCGGTGCTGGATCTGGTAAAACAAAGGTCTTAACAGTTCGTATTGCACATTTATTGGCACAAGGTGTTAATCCTTATGAAATCTTGGCCATTACTTTCACCAATAAAGCGGCGAAAGAAATGAAAAGCCGTGTAGAAAGTCTTGTAGGCGATGTAGCAAATCGCATTTGGCTCAGTACATTTCATAGCTTTTGTGCTAAGTTTTTACGTTTTGAAATAGATAATTTTTTAGGTTATAACAGCAATTTTACTATCTATGACACATCCGACTCTCAAGCTGTTATTAAATCCGCATTAAAAGCGTTAAATTTGGATGATAAATACTATCCTGCAGGGGCTATGATTGCTGCCATATCAGATGCTAAGAATAAATTACTTTTTGCTTCTGATTTTAGAAAACAAGCACGAGACTTTTACCAACAAAAGGTAGCTGATGTTTATGAGTATTATGAGCGGGAGTTGCGCAAGAATAATGCATTAGATTTTGATGATCTATTATTAGTAGCCGTTAAATTATTACAGTCTAATGCGGCTGTTCTTGATAAATATAGTCATCGTTTCCGTTATGTCATGATTGACGAGTATCAAGATACAAACCATGCTCAATATGTATTGGCGAAATTATTAGCTTCACATTGGAAGAATATCGCCGTCGTGGGTGATGCTGATCAAAGTATTTATGCTTGGCGTGGCGCTGATATTCAAAATATCTTAGATTTTGAAAAGGACTATCCTAATTGTACATCTATTAAATTAGAGCAAAACTATCGTTCTACTAAGATTATTCTCGATGCAGCCAATGCTGTTATCGATAATAATGAAGGCCGCCCAGAGAAAAATCTTTGGACCGATAAAATAGAAGGCGCAAAAATTCAGCATTTTACGGCTCAATCCGAACATGAGGAAGCAGCTTTTATCGGTGACACAATCGCTAAAAAACATGATATTCACGATGTTCCATACGGGGATATGGCCATTTTATATCGTACAAATGCCCAGTCTCGTGTTCTTGAGGAAGCACTCATTAAGCGGGCCTTACCTTATACGATGGTAGGGGGCACAAAGTTCTATGATCGTAAAGAAATCAAAGACGTTTTAGCTTATTTACGCGTATTATACAATCCCTTTGATGATTTGAGCTTAT
>CAKQBP010000141.1 GCA_934216375.1 uncultured Veillonella sp. | reverse complement strand
ACGCTCTATTGAACAAAAGCTATTAATGCAATCTGTTGCTTTGATGGCGCTAGTTGCGGTGAGCGGTACTGTAATGGGGATTGTGACAGGGTCTAGCGCAGTGTTGTTAGATGGGGTATTTTCCTTCGTTGATGTTGTTATTAAGATTATGATGCTTATGACAGCCAAGTTAGTTGCCAGAGAAACGAGTAAGCGATTCCAATTCGGTTTTTGGCAATTTGAACCTCTGGTGCTAGCCGTGGAAGGCTTTTTTATTCTTCTCATAGTAATTTATGCCTTATCTAGTGGGATTACAGATCTTTTGTCTGGTGGACGTCACGTAGACTTCGGACCAGCTATTTTCTATGCTATATTCTTTACTATTGCAGATACTGCTTACTATCTTTATGTACGTCGTATTAATAAAAGTTTACAGTCTAACTTGATTAAATTTGATAATGTAAGTTGGTATGTCGATGCTTTGTTAGAAGCGGCTATCTTGATTAGCTTCATTGTGGCTACTATGCTAGAAAGTACTGAATATGCTAGATGGGCTACTTATATTGACCCTATTGTATTAATTATTTTAGCTGTACAGATGATACCGTCTGCATTTCGTATTATTGTGCCATCCATGAAACAAATATTGGGGTGGGCACCAACTTCATTGCATAATGAAGTGCAAGAAATTATGGATCGCTTTATGGAAAAGTATAATTTTAAAGATTATGTGACGAGTGTGCAAGTATACGGCAATACTCGAATTATTGAAATTGATATTTTAGTTCGTAAAAGCTTTCCCTATCAAACTATTGCTGAAATTGATGCTATTCGCAATGAAATTGACCAAGAAATTGGTGGTAACCCAACGGAAAAATGGGTAACCATTTCTTTTACAGGCACGCGTAAATGGATGGCAAAAGATTATTTGCTAGATGAAGAAGATGATGAATAATATAAATTATTAGTGTGAAGACTAGTATATAGCACATAATTTAATGATAAATACACCAATATATGGTATACTTAAACGTATTGAATATATTGTGCGTAACATAGTTGGAAAATGAGGTTTATAGTATGTTAGATTTAAAATTTGTCCGTGAAAATATTGATTTGGTGCAACAAAATTTAGATAATCGTCATACAAAAGGGGATCTGAAAACCTTTGTATCCGCTTATGATGAACGTCGTCAATTGATCGGTCAAGTAGAAGAATTAAAAGCGCTTCGCAATTCCGTAACAGAAGAAATTAGCAAATTAAAACGCAATAAAGAAAATGCTGATGAAAAAATCGGAGAAATGAAAAAAGTAGGCGATGAGATTGCTGAGCTTGATAACCGTATTCGCGAAGTGGAAACAAAATTGCGTGATGCGGCATTGATGTTGCCGAATATGTGTGATGCATCTGTTCCTGTAGGTGCTGATGAAGATGAAAATGTGGAGCAACGTAAATGGGGCGAACCACGTCAATTTGATTTTGATATACAGGCTCATTGGGATTTAGGTGAAAGCCTTGATATTCTTGATTTTAACCGTGCAGGTAAAATGAGTGGAGCTCGCTTTACTGTGTATAAGGGGTTAGGTGCTCGCTTGGAACGCGCCCTTATCAACTTCATGGTAGATCTTCATGTAGACAAACATGGCTATACTGAAATGATGACTCCATATATGGTAACTCGTGAAACTTTGACGGGTACTGGGCAATTGCCTAAATTTGCTGAAGATATGTACCATGTAGAGGGTACGGAATATTTCTTGATTCCAACTGCTGAGGTTACATTGACTAATTATCACGGTGGCGAAATTTTGAGTGAAGAGGAATTGCCTAAATACTATACTGCATTCACCGCATGTTTCCGTGCTGAAGCGGGTTCCGCGGGGCGTGATACTCGTGGCCTTATTCGACAACATCAATTTAACAAAGTTGAAATGGTTAAATTAGCTAAACCAGAAGATTCTTTCAAAGAATTAGAAACATTAACAGATAATGCAGAAGAAGTATTGCGCTTATTAGAATTACCGTTCCGTGTTATCACTCTGTGCACAGGTGATATGGGCTTTGGTTCTGCTAAAACCTATGATGTAGAGGTGTGGATGCCTGCACAAGGTAAGTATCGAGAAATCTCTTCCTGCTCCAATATGACCGATTTCCAAGCTCGTCGTGCTAATATTAAATTCCGTCGTGGACCTAAAGGAAAACCGGAATTCGTTCATACATTAAATGGATCGGGCCTTGCAGTAGGTCGTACAGTAGCCGCTATCTTGGAAAACTATCAACAAGCTGATGGATCTGTTGTAATTCCAAAAGTTCTCGTGCCATACATGGGTGGCGTTGAAGTGATTTCACCGGCTAAATAAGAGGGGGGCATTTTATGAGATTCTTTATTGATACAGCAGAATTTGATGAGATTAAAGAGGCTTATGACTTTGGTTTTATTGATGGTGTAACTACAAATCCATCACTTATTGTGAAAGCTAAACGCGATCTGAAACAAGTTATTTCTGAAATTGCAAACCTTGTTGATGGACCTGTTAGTGCAGAGGTTATTTCCTCTGATGCTGAAGGCATGGTGGCGGAGGCGCATGACCTTGTGAAATTAGGCTCTAATGTGGTTATTAAAGTTCCTATGACTCCAGAAGGCCTTAAAGCCGTTGCTGTTTTGAGCAAAGAAGGCATTAAAACGAATGTGACTTTGATTTTTTCTGCAAACCAAGCTTTATTAGCTGCTCGTGCAGGTGCAAGTTATGTGAGTCCATTTGTGGGTCGTATTGATGATATCAGCATGGATGGTCTTACATTGATTCAAGATATTGCAGATATTTTCGCTATTCATGAAATTGAAACTGAAATTATTGCTGCAAGTGTGAGAACTCCGCTACATATTATTCAATGTGCTAAAGCAGGTGCTCATATTGCAACTGTTCCATTTAAAATACTCATGCAAGCTATGAAACATCCGTTGACTGATGCAGGACTTGCAAAATTTATGGAAGATTGGAAACAAGCTAATCAATAAGTTAGAGACTCTAGGTAAGAGTCATATCAATACATAGAGGACTTATAAGGAGGCCCATTATGGATCGTACATTATCTTTGGAATTTGCTCGTGTCGTTGAAGCCGCAGCTTTGCGTAGCGGTCGTTTGCTTGGCCGCGGGCAAAAGGATGCAGCCGATGGTCTTGCTGTAGATGCTATGCGTCAAGCGTTTGATTCTGTTCGCATTTCTGGTACTGTGGTTATCGGAGAAGGCGAAATTGATGAAGCTCCTATGCTTTATATCGGAGAACACGTAGGTGCTGGCGGACCAGAAGTAGATATCGCCGTTGATCCTATTGAAGGGACAAACTTGATTGCTAAAGGTCAAAATGGTGCTATTGCAGTTATGGCGATTGCAGAAAAAGGTGGCTTGTTACATGCACCGGATATGTACATGGAGAAACTTTGTGTTGGTCCTCGAGGTGCAGGTGCTATCGATATTACGAAATCTTTGACCGAAAATATCAAAAATGTAGCGGCTAAAATGGAACGTAATGTAGATGAAATCACGTTGGTTATGCTTGATCGTGAGCGTCATCAAGGCTTAATGAAAGAGGCTCGTGAAGTAGGGGCTCGTATTATGCTCATTTCTGATGGTGATGTTAATCCAGCTATGGAATGTTGTATCGAAGGTTCTGGGGTGCACATGGTTGTAGGTACTGGTGGTGCACCTGAAGGTGTATTAGCGGCTGCAGCCTTAAAATGTGTAGGCGGCGATATGCAAGCTCGCTTAAAACCAGAAACGGAAGAAGAAATTCGTCGTTGCCATGAAATGGGCATTGCCGATGTAAACCAAGTGCTCACATTAAATGATTTAGTTCGTACTGATGATGTTATCTTTGCGGCTACTGCTATTACACGTGGTAACTTATTAAATCCAATTCAATATTTCCCAGGTGGTGCGCGTACACATACTATTGTGATGCGGTCTAAAACTGGTACGGTTCGTTTCCTTGATACAGTGCATATGGATCATAAACTTAAAACATTAAAAGCAAAATAAGAATAAAGCCCTGAAATGTACTCAAAAATTGGACATAAATTTTTGAGATATATTCAGGGCTTTTTTTTCTTTGTATTTTCTCTCATTCTCTTGATGAGATATATCGAAAAATAGTATAATAACATTTAGTATATGACGTTATAAATACAACGTCTTGTAGTTTATACAAGATGATCGATATAAAGTGTAGGAGGAATTCTGTTGGAAAAGCTAATCATTCAAGGTGGCAATCGGTTGGAAGGCCGTGTACGTGTTAGTAGTGCTAAAAATGCGGTACTCCCTATTATTGCCGGTACTTTGCTAGCATCAACGCCT
>CAKQBP010000140.1 GCA_934216375.1 uncultured Veillonella sp. | reverse complement strand
TGGGTATTACTGCCAGAATGTATACTGATGCAATAAACATTGTAATACCCGCAAAAATCTCAGTCTTTACTGATGTTCCATGTTTGGTTAACTTGAAAAACCGATCAAGACAACCATTGGCTTGATTACCTCTTTCATAATCCATTGAACTCATCGCACTTACCTCCTAAACTTTTAGAAATATAAATTTAGTTAAATAAAAAACGGCTACAAGAGCATCATAAATAAGCTCTTGTAGCCGTAAATCTCGGTTCACGCTAGAGAGACTTGACCCATCCCGTCAAGGTTATACAAGGTATGTAGTAGTTCTATACAGTTAATCTATATCATCACATTCAGATTCGATAAAGCAAAGATAAATAAGAAAAACTTTATATGCATGAATTTATATCATATATATTATGTAAATACCACATCTCACACTTAGTATAAAATTATTTTTATACACTGTCAATAACAATTGATGAATAATCATAAACTATTTTATTATCCTAGAAATTATTTTCTATAGACTTTATATCGTTAATTTTGTTATATACTTATAGACTGATACAGGAGCTCAATATATTAACCACTCCATTAATCCATCGTATAAAATTACATATAGCATTCATGTTTCAATACATATTTAAAGGCAGTATCGTAGTAACAGGTTTAAAATGATATTTATATGATACTAACTATTTCATAAATATATAAAAAGCTCCCTACTCAAAGAATAGGGAGCCTTAATAGTGTCGATTATTATTCTGCTTCTTCAGCTTCAAAATGCTTAGGAGCTTCTGGTTTCATCAACGGGAACAATAATACATCTCGAATGGATGCAGAGTCTGTTAAGAACATAACAAGACGGTCGATACCAACACCTAAACCAGCTGTTGGAGGCAAGCCGTATTCAAGAGCTGTAACGAAGTCCTCATCCATACGATGAGCTTCATCGTCGCCCGCTTCACGTTCTTTCAATTGATCCAAGAAACGTTGTTTTTGATCGATTGGATCATTTAACTCGGAGAAGCCATTTGCCAATTCACGACCATAGATGAAGGCTTCAAAACGTTCTGTAGCCAATGGATTTTCACGACTTGCTTTAGCAAGTGGAGAAATCTCTTTAGGATGACCATATACGATAGTTGGCTGAATCAAGTTTTCTTCTACATAATCTTCAAAGCAAAGATTTAAGATTTTACCAATACCATCATTTTCTGTGTATTCTACATTTAAGCGATCAGCAATAGCACGAGCTTCTTCTACAGTTGTGACTGCATCAAAATCTTCACCAGTGTATTTTTTTACACCTTCAGCCATTGTGATACGATTCCAAGGAGGAGTCAAATTAATTTCTGTACCTTGGTATGTAATTTCTTGCGTGCCAAGTACTTCTTGAGCACAGTATGACACAAGATTTTCTGTTAAGCGAATGGCATCTTCTACATCGCCATAAGCTTGATAGGATTCAATAGTAGTAAATTCTGGATTATGACGATTATCGATACCTTCGTTACGGAAGCAACGATTCATTTCGAATACGCGGTCCATACCACCAACGATTAAACGTTTGAGATACAATTCTGGTGCAATACGCATGTAAATATCGATATCAAGCGCATTATGGTGAGTGATAAATGGACGTGCAGCAGCCCCACCAGGGATAGCATGCATCATCGGTGTTTCCACTTCCATGAAGCCATCACGCATCATGTATTCACGAATTTTAGCAACGATTTGAGAGCGTTTTACAAATGTATCACGCACTTCAGGATTTACAATCAAATCAACATAACGTTGACGGTAACGAAGTTCTGTATCCTTTAAACCATGCCATTTTTCTGGTAATGGACGTAAAGACTTAGATAACAATGTTAATTTGTTAACTTTAATGGTAACTTCACCGGTATGCGTTTTAAATACGTGACCTTCTACGCCGATGATATCACCAATATCAAGCATTTTAACGTATTTATAAGCATCTTCGCCCAATACATCTTTACGGAAGTATACTTGAATATCACCAGATTTATCACGAATATTCGCAAATGCCGTTTTACCATGGGAACGGATTGTCATCAAACGACCTGCAATAACTACAGGCTGGCCATCATATTTCAAGAAGAAGTCTTCTTTAATATCTTTTGCGTAATCTTTTACGACAAAACGTTGACCAAATGGGTAAATACCATCAGCTTCATATTCGGCTAATTTATCACGGCGAATTTGCATTTGCTCATTCAGCTCTTCTTGTATATTTTTAATTTCTTCACTCATGTTATCGCCTCTTTGTCGGTAATTGTAAATTATTGGATTGCTAACACTTTGAATGTTACAGGACCATCTGGTGTGGAAACCTCTACTTCATCACCCTTACGTTTACCCAAAATAGCTTTACCTACAGGAGATTCATTAGAGATACGATTGTTAAATGGATCCGCTTCAGAGGAACCAACGATAACATATTCCAATTCATCGTTGTACATAGTGTCAAGTACAGTAACTTTACTACCTACAGATACAACGTCACCTTTAACAGATTCATCGATGATCTTCGCAGTGTTAATTTTATTCTCTAACTCTACAATATGACCTTCAATAAAAGCTTGTTCATTTTTTGCATCATCATATTCAGAGTTTTCACTGATATCGCCATATTCAATAGCAGTTTTAATACGTTCAGATACTTCAATACGGCGTACAGATTTATAGTACGCTAATTCTTCTTCTAACTTCTTTAAACCTTCGGCGGTAAGTAATGTTTCTTTTACGTCTGCCATGGGTACCCCACTCTTTCTACATATAAATAATAAGAAAAAGTGTCATAGTAAGATGACACCTTATCTTTTGTTTCTAAATTATCTCAACCATTATATAAAAATACTATTCATTTGTCAATCTGACTAACCTTCGGACAATATTTTACGATACGATTCTAGCTCATTGTGAAAGCTCGTTACAGTATGAATTGTATTCACGCGATTGCGCCAATATGCAGATTCTGGTAATCCCTTCATATACCACCCCGCATGAGTTCGTATCTCCTTAACGGCCATACCTTCACCCTTGTATTGGCATAACAAGTCAAAATGCTTTAATAACATATCTAGGCGCTCTATATCGGTCGGTCCTGGTAACACTTCACCAGTAGCTAAATAGTGGTGAATGCGACCAAATATCCAAGGGTTTCCTTGTGCCCCACGACCTACCATTACGGCGTCACAGCCTGTTTCATCAAGCATTTGCTTAGCATCTTCAGGCTCCACAATATCACCATTGCCAAGTACAGGTATAGATACAGCTTCTTTCACCGCCTTAATATAAGACCAATCCGCATGCCCACTATACATTTGCTCCTTTGTACGACCATGTACGGCAATAGCAGCTACACCTGTAGACTCAATGCGCTTTGCAAAATCCACGACATTAATAGAGTCACTATCCCAACCGATGCGCATTTTTATAGTAACAGGTACATCGACAGCCTCAACAGCTGCTTCTGCAACACGCGCCGCTAGATCAGGATTTTTCATAAGTGCTGAACCATCGCCAGAGGTAACTACCTTTTTTACAGGACAGCCCATATTTATATCTACAATATCGGCCCCCGCATCGGCTACAACCTTAGCCCCCAAAGCGATTGCTTCTGGATTAGAGCCAAAAATTTGCATGGATACAGGACGTTCTGCATCTTCAATGCGCAATAATTCATGAGTACGTTCATTCTTATATTTAATGCCCATAGCACTGACCATTTCGGTACACACCAAGGCTGCACCATGTTCTTTGGCCAATAGTCGATACGCAATATCGCTAACCCCTGCCATAGGCGCTAATATGGCTTGACCATCAATTTTGACAGCCCCAATTTGCCACAGTTTATTATTCATATAATTCTATTTCCCTTAATAAAAAAGGTACAGCATAAGCTGTACCCGAATGTACACTACTTCGTTACATATACGTAACTATATTATAGTAGCATTATTTATTTCTTTCGTAAATAAGGCGTAAGCCTTCTAATGTAAGCATTGGTTCTACATGGTCAATGCAGTCTGTAGCACTGCTAATAAGCTGTGCCAAACCACCTGTAGCCACTACAGTTACATGTTCTCCCATTTCCGCTTTCATACGAGACACGAGTCCCTCTACTTGACCTACATAACCGTAGAACATACCAGATTGCATAGAAGACACCGTATTTCGGCAAATGACTTGTCCTGGGTCTCTCACATCGATACGAGGTAATTTGGCTGCCCGTTGGAATAAAGCTTCTGCAGAAATTGTTACCCCTGGCGTAATAACCCCGCCCATATAATCGCCATTACCTTGTACCGCACAATAAGTTGTAGCCGTACCAAAAT
>CAKQBP010000139.1 GCA_934216375.1 uncultured Veillonella sp. | reverse complement strand
AACCTAACGTGTCTAAGTATTGCAGTACTTAGTTTCAAACGTTAGGTTTATTTTTTACCTAACTCACGTTAATGGCTCTTTCGTTATTAGTATATAGCAGAAATTATTGATTGAAAAATATGGATTAATTTCGTACAACTTGTACACAAATAAAAGGGAGGCTTTATCAAGAGTCTCCCTTTATTAGTTATAAATAGACTAATATTTATTAATAGATTTTTTGTTGCATAGAACATAAGTTCGGTTTATAATAAACGTAAGATAGTCGAACGAGGTTGGGACACCCTTTTTCTTTGAAGGGGGTGAAAGCCTATGAATGCTTATGAAGTCATTATGATTGTCCTCGGGATTTTAACTGTCGTTATTTCCTTTGGAGCATTGATAGTGCTGATTTGTCGTAATAATGACAAATAGCCCTTCGTTACCAACTGGTGGCTGAAAACGAAAGGCCATTTCTGCATGCTTTATAATGTTTTGGGATGAGCCTGACGGAATCACTCGTTGGCTATCTCTTTACTACATTATAAAGGGGTTGACATATATAGTCAATTCGAACTAGAGATGTAAATTGACAGTCTCTAGAATATATCTTAATAGAAATTATTATGTTGTGTGTTATGATTGGTGAACGTTTATGCTTAGAGTTATATGTTTGTTTTTATTGTTAGTTGTTTTAAGTCCTTTACATGTTTTGGCAGATGATATGGAACTAGATAGCAATGATCTTTCTTCATTTGTGGGTAAAATAGAAGAACAGAAATTCATTCCAGTTGAGATAATGAAAAAGATGGGTGATAGACCGTATAGTGTTCCATTGATTATTAATACAGATGCCCAAGGAAATGTTATTTCTGTTGAATTAACGCCTAATCAGGACCTATCTGATGACACGGCTTATTTGGAATTGGTTTAGGTTGCTAAAAATATAGTATGGAATGTAGGTAATATTGGTGTCGAAAAAGCGACAACTATATCGGTATCTTTTGTATTCAGTTTACAATAGTGTTGTGAATAATTAAATGAATCATCGAGGCCCCATCTATAAGGTTTTCATAGTCATAGGTATTATATGGTATAATACTTTCATTATGTAGTGAAAAAAGGAGATCTAAATGGCAAATTTACCTAACTGCCCTAAGTGTGGCGACGAGTACACATACGAAGACGGTCATATGTTTATCTGCCCTATGTGTGGCAACGAATGGACAGCGGCTGATGCACAAGCTGCAGCTGAAGCGGGAATCATTCGCGATGCTAACGGCAATGAGCTCGCTGATGGCGATACAGTTGTTGTTGTAAAAGACCTCAAAGTAAAAGGCGCTGGCATCTTGAAACAAGGTACGCGCGTAAAAAATATTCGTCTCATCTCTGGTGCAAGCGATGGTCATGATATTGATTGCAAAATTGACGGCTTCGGTGCGATGGCATTGAAGTCTGAAATGGTTAAGAAAATCTAATTTAAGGAATCCCTACCGATAAAAATTCGGTAGGGATTTTTTCGTGGTATAATCAACTTATAATGCATATAGTAAGAGAGTATTTAGATGAGAGGAAACTATGTTTAACCGTGTTATTTTATTGGCCTTATTAGTATCTATGATGAGTCCTATTAGTTCTCTAGCTGCAGATGTAAAGTCTGCGGACAAGCGTAATTATGAATTGCAACAACAGATTTCTTATAACGTGATTATTCCACCAGAGGCTTTTGAAACGAGTGCAGACGGAACATTAATTGTTCCTATAGAGATTAAGACGGACGATAAGGGTAATATTATAGCTGTTGAAGCAGGTCCTAATAATTGGAAGCTAGATCGTGAAGCGTATCCGATTTTTGAGGAGGCTGCTAAAGAGGCGGCTTGGGATACTAAACATGTTGATACTGATGAAGCGCTCGTTGTAACGATTCCCGTTAGTATTGTCATGTTATCTGATACTAATCCTAAGAAACGATAAAGGAGGGCTTATGGAAACTACGAAAGATTTAGAGAAATATACTTATGAACTTCTCGCTGAACGGGGTGTCACATTAGAGGATATTGCAGAACTTGTTTTTTACGTACAAAAACCATATATGCCGAATTTAAAACTTGAAGAGTGTAGAGATAGCGTGGCGTCTGTACTATCTAAACGGGAGGTACATAATGCGATTATTACGGGCATAGAGCTAGATAAGTTAACAGAGCAGAATAAATTGTCTCAGCCATTGCAACGTATTGTAGCTAATGATGAAAGCCTGTATGGTATCGATGAAATCTTAGCATTTTCTATCGTTAATTTGTATGGATCCATTGGCTTTACAAATTATGGCTATTTAGATAAGGTGAAACCAGGTATCATCAGAAAGTTAGATAGTGAAGAAGGCGGGCATTGTAATACCTTTCTCGATGATTTGGTAGGTGCCGTAGCGGCAGCAGCGGCAGGGCGATTAGCCCATAATGAGCCAAATCGTGTACAACATGCTATAGTAGAAGAATAAAGAGTATAACTAATATTGATTGAAAATAAATACTTTATTTTGTAGTTATATACAGGAGGAACTATGCAAAAGGTTCTAGTAGTTATCGATATGCAAAATGATTTTGTAGATGGTGCCCTTGGTTCATCGCAAGCACAGTTAATCGTAGATAATGTGCGTAAGAAAATTGAAAGCTTTGATGGCCCTATTATCTTTACGCGTGACACACATGATAGAGATTACTTGGAACACCAAGAAGGGAAGCTTTTACCAGTGCCACACTGCGTGAAAAACACAGAGGGCTGGCATATTGTGGATGGCTTGATTGAGGCTGCAGAAGGTCGATCAATTATGAGTCCTGTATCCTTTGTAGATAAACCAAACTTTGCCTCTTTTGAGTTGCTCACTCGGTTAGAGGGCATGGATAAGGTAAACCCTATTGAATCGATTACGCTTATCGGGTTATGCACCGATATTTGTGTTGTGTCCAATGCGATTATGCTGAAAGCAGGCTTGCCAGAGATTCCGATTCACGTCGATTCGAGCTGTTGTGCTGGCGTAACAGAGGAGTCCCATCAAGCGGCATTAACAACGATGAAAATGTGTCAGTGTATTGTCGAATAATTTGTATATATTTTTATGTAGAACTATGTGTTATTGCTGAGTAAAAGTCACATAACAATCAACTAATGAAAGGCTGTAGGAGTTCCCATGGCCTTTTTATGTTAGCCTTTTATATTGACGTTTTTCTATATAATGTGTACAATTAGATAAAGAATGATAATTCATATCAATTTATTGGCTAAAATATTATATCCTAACTTCTGGTTAAGTTAGGATATAATAAGTTTCTTCTTGAAGTATATATGCTATGCTAGTAGATTGATTCTATACTATCGATGCAGGTGCATCGAATCGCTTTCACAAGAACGATGATACGAAACAGTTAGCATTGTTCTATGCCCTAAATTTAAGGAGGACTACTATGAAACCTTTCGAACTCGCACCATTACCGTATGCTTATGATTACCTAGAGCCTGTTATCGATGCTGAAACAATGAAATTGCATCATGACAAGCATCATCAAGCGTATGTTAATAATTTGAACGCGGCCATCGCGAAATATCCGGATCTTGCGTATGGCTGTATAGACTGCATTCTCGGCGATATTGCTAATGTGCCAGAAGATATCCGTCAAGCTGTTATCAATAATGGTGGTGGTCACAAGAACCACACCATGTTCTGGGAAATTATGACAAAACCAGATACTTCTAAATTGCAAGGCTCTTTGAAAGAGGCTATTGACGCTGAACTTGGTGGCTACGATGCGTTTGTTGAAAGCTTCTCTACTGCGGCAGCTACACGCTTTGGCTCTGGTTGGGCTTGGCTTGTAGTTAACAAAGATGGCAAGTTAGAAGTGACATCCTCTGCAAACCAAGATAATCCTATATTGGAAGGTAAAACAGCAATTCTATGCTTAGACGTTTGGGAACATGCATACTATTTGCACTATCAAAACCGTCGCCCAGACTATATCAAGGAATTCTTCCGCGTTATTAACTGGGACAAAGTTTCTGAAAACTACGAAAAAGCATTGAAACCACATCATGATTAAGTGGTACACTTGTTAGAAACAGAAACAGAAACAGAAACAGAAACAGAAACAGAAACAGAAACAGAAACAGAAACGAGAATAATATAATGTAACGTAAATACCGGATAGTTGGTCTACATGATCGATTATCCGGTGTTTTATTACTGTTATTTCATCTTATAAATAACTTTCAAAAGTATAGCCACGGATACAGATTTTCTAATCGATATCGTTTATCATAGAACCATAGGTCATTACATATAGACCTTTTACCGTAAATAAATAGCCTCATATGTGTGATATACATATATAG
>CAKQBP010000138.1 GCA_934216375.1 uncultured Veillonella sp. | reverse complement strand
CTGCGATATGCTGTTTATGCTAATGTTGTATTAGGGAAACAATTATCTGGTCGTATGAGTGAAGCAAAACATATGAATACAGATTCTTCCTCAATTGGTGCATTGGCCGCTGCTATTAACAAGGGTGAGAGCCCTGCGCTTGGCACTTTTACGGTAATAAATCCATTAGTAAAACAAGGCAATGCCTATGAAGGTACATTGAAATATAAAAGTGTAGCTAATAATAATTCTTATAATGAGATATTACATATTAGTATTTCTGAAGATAAATATACAGGACCAAATGCTCATTTAATCGCTGTTGATGAAGCTAATGATAGTGTTGTATTCCCTAAAGTTAAAGGTTTATTACATACCAAATAATTAATAATTATTGAAAATATATATCAATTATTCTTGACAATTTTTCTCATCAAGAGTACTATGAGCCTATAGGAATTATTCTCATTAGAGGAAATTCTAACGATGTGCAACAGGCAGGTACTATTATGATGAATTCAATTGACCATATCATTGGATATCATTGTGCACCGGCAATTCGAGGTATTAAGCTATCGAACTTGGTTTCTATTCCACGGGACATGAATGAACAAATCCAATTTGTATTGATAGAGTATAATAAAGCGTTCAATGAAAAAGGATTGTTCTTCTTTGAATTATGTCGTTGTAAAGCGCGAAGACTATTATTGGTATTCCGTGAGAAGCAATTAAGAGACTATGTACGGCAACCTGCGGTGATGTTATTTTTGAAAGCCTACGGTTATCATGATCGAATGAGCATTATGGAGATGCTTGAACATCTTAGATATCGTATGGAAGTAAGCATTGAGTTTCCACATGAAATCGGCATTTTTCTAGGTTACCCATTAAAGGATGTGAAATGTTTTATTTCCTATCGTGGTGGAGGATACCGAATGTGCGGAGAGTGGAAGGTTTACCATGATGTGGTAAATGCGCAACGCTCTTTCTTGTGTTACAAAGCATGTCGTGAATTTTGTCAAACTCAATTGATGTTGGGAAAAACATTTAGTTCATTGGTCGCAAGAACGGCCTAGGAGGTACAAGATGATTGGTGTAATTTTTTGGTCCGGTACAGGCAATACAGAACGCATGGCTTATGAAGTAGCTGAAGGTATTAAAGCTGCAGGTCAAGAAGTTGAAGTAAAATCCGTTTCTGAAGTATCTGTTGATGAAGCAGCAGCTTATGAAAAATTAGCTCTTGGCTGTGCTGATATGGGTGCAGAACAATTAGAAGAAGGCGAATTTGAACCATTCTACACTGAACTAGAAGGCAAGTTGAGTGGTAAAAAAATAGCGATCTTTGGCTCCTATGGTTGGGGTGGTACTTGGTTGGAAGACTGGGGCACTCGAATTAAAGATGCTGGTGGCGAATTAGTGGCTGATGGCGTAGCAATCTTGGGCGAACCTGATGATGATGGTAATGCACAATGCCAAGAATTAGGTAAAACATTAGCAAACGCTTAATTTGATTTTAATGACTAACATAAATACTAATAGTTAATAATAAAAGGTTGTAATGACGATAACTCGTTATTACAGCCTTTTTTGTATGTACTTATGATTGATATGATAGAGCAAAGGTCATTAAAAATTTTGATATCGATAAGTAAATGTGATGAAAATAATAATATTTATTTATCTTTATCTCTATTTGTGTATATAAGCGCATAATTATAAATAACTTTAATGCATAATTATATTGCATTTTTGTACACGTAGTCCTATAATTTAGTTAAAGAACCTAACAAAAATTTAGGTTAATACAAAAATAGTTAGGGTTGATTCTATATTAGCTATTAACCGGGCTAGCGTAATTTAAACTGGAAAGGTTAATCTATGACATTGAAAGAGGGGTTATTTCAATGAGTACATTAGAGCGAATAAAAGTCATAGCCCATGGATTAGCGGTACAATTTGGACCATCCTGTGAAGTATTGATTCATGATTTACAAGGGGATATTAATTCGTCTCTTGTATATATTGAGAATGGAACTATAACTAATAGACATGTTGGTGATGGCCCATCGCATGTGGTTTTAGATGTGCTGAGTCATGACGATGGTAGCGAGGGCAGATTTGGTTATCTCACAAAGACTAAAGATGGTCGAATATTAAAATCTTCTACCATGTATATTCGTGATGATACAGGTCGTATAGCATACTTGTTGGGGATTAACCAAGATATAACAGAGTTTGTTTTGATGCATCGACTTTTGGATAGTTTGGTCAATACAGGTCAGGAAGATGCAGGATCTGTTGAAAAAATTACGACGAGTGTATCGGAACTATTAGATGATTTATTACTAGACGTAGAACGTTTAGTTGGTAAACCAGGACCATTGATGAATAAGGTGGAACGCTTAAAAGCTATTACCTATTTAAACGAAAAAGGGGCTTTTCTTATCTCGAAGTCTTCTGAGAAGATAGCAGAGTATTTTAATATTTCTAAGTTTACTCTTTATAGTGATTTAAATACTGTAAAGGAAGAATCCTAGGAGGCAAATATGGAACGAATTCAGTGGAAACGTAATACGATGGCACCATCAAGTGACAAGTTTTTGTCCGTTATGGATGTTAGAGAGGTTAAGAAAGCTAAAGCGTTTCATGAAAGTTTTCCACAATATAGCGTTACTCCACTTGTATCGCTTAAGAATTTAGCGTCTTATATCGGTGTTGATGTACTCTTTGTAAAAGATGAATCCTACCGATTTGGCCTTAATGCATTTAAGGTATTAGGCGGTTCCTATGCGATGGCAAAATATGTGGCGCAACAAACTGGTAAAGCTGTTGAGGATGTACCATATGATGTATTAACATCTGCAAAATTAAAAGAAGAGTTTGGTCAAGCAACATTCTTTACTGCCACTGATGGTAACCATGGTCGAGGTGTAGCATGGGCAGCCAATAAATTAGGTCAAAAATCTGTAGTATTTATGCCAAAGGGCTCTACAGAATATCGTAGAAAACAAATCGAAAACGAAGGAGCTACCGTAACAATCGAAGACTTCAACTACGATGAGTGTGTACGCTTAGCAACTAAAAAGTCTAAAGAAGTTCCTAACGGTGTTGTAGTTCAAGATACTGCTTGGGAAGGTTATGAAGAAATTCCAAACTGGATTATGCAAGGCTATGGCACAATGGCTATGGAAACAGCAAATCAATTAGAAGCTGATAATTGTAAAGTTCCTACACATGTATTTGTACAAGCTGGTGTAGGTTCCCTTGCTGGTTCTGTAGTGGGTTATTTCACTAATCTATACAGCAATGTGGCTAAAAAACCTAAATTAGTTGTTGTAGAAGCGGCAGCTGCAGCTTGTTTATATAAAGGTGCTGTAGCTGATGATGGTAAACCTCGTATCGTAGAAGGTGATTTAGAAACAATCATGGCAGGCTTAGCTTGTGGTGAACCGAACACAGTTTCTTGGGATATTTTAAGAAATCATGCAGATGTATTCGTTTCTGCGCCTGACTGGGTGGCACGTTTAGGCATGCGCGTTGGTGGTGCACCAATTAAAGGTGATACTCCAATTACTACTGGAGAGTCTGGTGCAGTTCCATTAGGTCTTGTAATGGCAATTATGACAATGCCGGAATATGAAGACTTACGGAAAGAGTTAGAACTAGATGCGTCTTCAAAGGTACTCTGTTTCTCCACTGAAGGTGATACGGATCCTGAAAGATATAAAAACATTATGTGGTATGGTGAAGATCGTTAGGAGGCATTAATTATGGATTTACAAGCAATTAAACAAGCAGCGGCAACTTATGGCCCAGCGATGACAAAGTTTTTACGTGAGATCGTAGCATTCCCAGGTGAAAGTGCTGAAGAAAAAGATCATGTAAAACGTATAGAACAAGAGATGAAAGATCTAGGATTTGATGAAGTTGAAGTAGATCCTATGGGGAATATTCTTGGATATATGGGTACAGGAAAAACCCTCATTGCCTTTGATGGACATATTGATACAGTTGGTATTGGCAATCGTGATAATTGGGATTTTGATCCATACGATGGTTTCGAAGACGAAACTAAAATTGGTGGTCGTGGCGTATCTGACCAATTGGGTGGTATCGTATCCGCTGTATACGGCGCTAAGATTATGAAAGATTTAGGACTTCTAAGTGATAAATATCGTGTACTTGTTGTAGGCACCGTACAAGAAGAGGACTGCGATGGCCTTTGCTGGGAATACATGATTAAAGAACGTAATATCCGTCCTGAATTTGTAGTATCTACAGAACCAACTGATGGCGGTATCTATCGTGGGCAACGTGGTCGTATGGAAATTCGTGTAGATGTACAAGGCGTATCTTGCCATGGTTCTGCGCCGGAACGCGGTGACAACGCTATCTATAAAATGGCAGATATTCTTCAAGACATTC
>CAKQBP010000137.1 GCA_934216375.1 uncultured Veillonella sp. | reverse complement strand
ATCTAAACCATAGTTACGAGCATCGGAAAGTCCACCATTCTCTTTGTGAAAGACCTTAATTCGTTTATCCTTCGCCGCATAAGAATCCGCAATAGCACCGCTGCAATCCGTTGCACCATCATCAACTAGAATAATTTCTAAATTCTGATAGGTTTGATTTAGTATTGATTGAATGCATCTATCCAAATATTGTTCAACATTATAAATGGGAACAATAATAGAAAGTAAAGGTTGCATAATTTAATCCTTTCGATCTATCTTATACGCAATAATATTATGGCCACAGCGTTGGTTTTCAGGAGGCATCTTCATATAATCATCATACATATTGTCTAGATATTCTCTCCAACAAGACATAACAGAGAATGATTGGTCTTCAAACTCAATGGTAGTCATTTTCTCAAAATCTTGTTTAGGTAATCGCTCCTTTACACCTTCACCCCAAGCAATTACACCAACATACTCTGATGTAGTGTAATCATAGGATTTAGCTAACTGATCCATGATATCAATACAATGCTGTTTACCAAATAAACGACATAATGGCACAACAACTAATTTGCCTAAAGCATGGATGAGAGATTGACCCTTAAACAGCTTAGCACTAGCTAATGTAAGTATTCTTTGATAAAAAATCGATTTATCATAAATCTCTTTCATGATGGACATATCTTCACTAAATCCATCAACAGGGAAAATATCTATCCACAAATACTTACTACGCAATGTATTAGAATATGTGTTTTCACAAGGAATGTTTTTATTAATTATAGCTGCATAGGTTGCATCCAAGCTATAATTAATAGGATTGGCGATTAACTCTAATCCATCATGATCATAATTCTCTTTTAACGTTAATAACCGTTCATAATCAGGTCTAGGCATGCAAACATCAATATCATCATCCCAAGGTATAAATCCTTTATGTCGAGCTGCACCTATTAATGTGCCATAACACAGACTATATTTTAAATTATATTTTTTACAAAATTGGTCAAAATCTTTGAGCAGATTCAACTCTTCTAATTGGACTTCACGTAAAGATAATTGTTGCATACTCATCCAACCCTATACTAAATAACCGTAACATCTGTATTAGATACAAATTTATCGAGAACACGCACCTCTTCAATCATATCTTGATGGCTCATTAAGAAACTTTCAGAATTCTTTCTAATACATGTTAAGAATTCAACAATCTCGTAGCGTAAACCTTCCCCTTCAAATTTATAGAAGTATTTTCGATTCAAGTTTACATCTTCAAAACGCAATTCAAAAAATTCTGTTTTCCACCAAGGCGCTGGTACGTAAATATACCCTTTTGAACCAGATATAACTAAATCACCTTCTGCTTTGGCATTAATAGCTACTGTAGCAGAAGCCATAGCATCATCATAGACGAAATTAATCTTTGATAAAATATCGACATCATCGACTTTATGGCTTATAAAATCAACATGATTATAATCAAAACCCAATAATTTAAAGATCGCTAATAAAGGATATGCAGCGAGAGATAGAATACTGCCCCCTGCTATCCTAACTTGATTCTCTAAATCATCGCCTAATACCTGTGTGAAATTGGCTTCCACATTAAATATCTTACCGATTTGCCCACTACGTGCCATGGCTATTAATTTACTAAAAGCAGGACTATACGCTGTCTTCAGTCCTTCCATTAATACTAAGTTGGAAGTTCTCGCCAAGTTCATTAAACGTAATGTTTCATCAAGGTCACTGCTAAATGGGAATTCTGTTAATACATGTTTTTTGGCTTGTAGTGCTTTTTCGATATAAGTTACACGTTTAGATAATGGCATATTAATGTATACCGCATCTACCTCATCTAGCAATATTTTAGATGAACTAAATCGCTCTAAATCATTAAACTGATGTGATTTATAGATAGTATCAACCGCATCTGTTTCTGTGTAACCACCTATAACATCAATACCACTTACAAATTTAGCTTCATCTAAAAATCTATCTAAAATAACTTCATTACCGATAATACCCAATCTAACATTCTTGGAATTTCTGATTTGAGTACTAGAAATGCCTTGTGTTCTTGGTAAGTAAACTACCTTACAATACTCATTTAAATAATCAAAATATCCTTCCCAATCAGATCCCACAGTAAATATATCTATATTAAATCGTTTGATATCATCTATTTTTTGTCCAAAATATTCTTCTACTACGATTTCATCTGCAAAACCTGTAGCGCGCACATTATCAATACGCGTCATCAAAGAATCACGAACATTAAATTTGCCTCTAGATTTATCAAAATAGTCAGACGTAACCCCAACAATAAGGTAATCACCTAATGCTTTTGCATTTTTTAATAAATTATAATGTCCCTCATGAAACAAATCATATGTTCCATATGTTATCACTTTTACCATATTATTTACCTGTAATCTCTTTAATGACTAATTTCATTGTTTCTACAAGCATTATATTATCCTCAATGGTCGTATCACCAATATGAGCAACGCGTAGGACATAGTCTTCATTAACCCCACCTGTAGGATTTACAAAAATATCATATTTGTCCTTCAAGATTGTAAATACATCTTTAGCAATTGGTTGTTCAAAACGGATAGGCGTAACCGCATTACTAATAGTGAAAGTAGGAAGAGATACTGGTAATTCTTTAACTCTATTTCTAAAATCCTTCGCCACACTATCAATACGAGCTAAATAGTTTTCAAAACCTTCCTCTTCAATAAGATGTAATGCCTTATTCATTTCTAAACATACCCCAACAGCAGGTGTGAATGGTGTTTGACCCCTTGTAAAATTCTTTACATATTGGTTGAAATCAAAGTAAAGATTCTTAATATGATTATTTTTTACACGTTCTTCATATAATCTGTCACTAATTACAATAGGAGATATACCTGGTGCAATACAAAGTCCTTTTTGAGAACTTAAAATAGTAATATCAATATTATTACCAGCCATATCATAATGATCAATTAAGAATGAACTAATTGCATCAATCACCAAGTACGCTTGCTTCTTTTTAGCAAAGCTACTTAATAAATTAATATCATATAACTGTGCTGTAGAAGTTTCATCAATATTAGCAATAACAAAAGTAAAGTCTTGTTCTTCTACTGCAGTAAAGTGTTTAGCAGTCAACTCCTCGCCATCGTCTAGTTTAATCACAATATGAGGGATCTCATGGAGTTCACATAAATCAACAAAACGTTGACCAAAAGTACCACCATTAATAACTAGTACATGGTCAGTTTCATTCATACAATTCATAATAGTAGCTTCTAATGCGCCTGTACCAGAAGCTGTTAAGTAGATGGATTTATAGCTTTCTGGTGCATTCATAAACTTTTTAAGCAGTCTATCTGAATCTAACATAACTTCAGAAAATTCCGTTGTTCTAAAATAAGGAACTTGTTGATGTCTTACATCAAGAATTTCCTTTCTCATTTGTGTTGGTCCTACTGTAAATAATTTCATAGTCTAATCCCCCTCTTATTGTTTCCAATACACTCTATAGTTATGATGTGGTACCTGACGATCTTCAGGTGGTGCTTCCATATAATTATTGTACAAATGACTTAAATAGAAATCGCTATCTGTAAGTCCCCAAAACTCAGTATCCTCAAAAGGATATAAACTTCTATTATCAAACAAGCTCTTTTCATATACCTCTCGTTTATTACCACTTGCACAATCAACAAGAACACTTATGTATTTCGCATTGGAAAATGGATACTGTTGTGCATCTTGGTTGATTTTTTTGATTAAACTCATAGTTGGCAAAAAATGCATTAAGCCGATAGCACCAAATTTTAAAAATGTCCGAACATAACCTTTTAACTTAGCAAAGCTACCTTTAGAATCTACATAGCGATTACTGAATGTAAACTTCATAGAAGAGCCATGAAATAACAAGTTTAAAAGTTGTTGGTGTCTAAAAAGTTTTTGTTGAGCCTGTGTATCATCTGGTAACCCATCAATAGGAAAGATATCTATAAATACACCGGCTTTATCAAAATTACGCCACAATGTATTATCAACCATAACTGTTTCTTGATCAAATACCTTTGCCATTGTATAGGTATATTTATCATCATTTTCAATAGAATATACTTGATATCTTGAATTATGGTCATTATATAACTTAATAAAGCGATTATAATCATCGCGTGGCATCATGATGTCAATATCATCATCCCATGGAATAAAACCTTTATGTCTAACGGCACCCAACATCGTTCCATAGGCTAATACATATCGAATATCATGTGTATCACAAAAATGTGCCACATCTTTTAAAATATCTAAAGCGACACCCTTAATCTCCGAAAATCCAATTTCTCGCATCAAAAAAATTCCTCCATAATACAAATAAGTCTATTATTTAAAGAATTTTCTTTTTAAGAATAATCC